>JAKDIE010000256.1 GCA_030450655.1 Ruaniaceae bacterium | reverse complement strand
CGGTCGTGGCGGCCGTGGCGCCCATCCCGGACGAGGTCTCCGCCGCCGCAGCCGTGGCGTATCACCGGAACCTGGCGCGGGGCCACGAGGCCGCGCGTGCGCTGGCCGAGGCGATCGCCGCAACCCCGGGCTCCGAGGCCCTCTGCTGCGTGGGAGGCCGCCTGGTGGTGGCTCGGCCGTAGCCGCAACGCGCCACGCCAGCACGCATGCAGGCAGGCTTACTGGGGCGAGGACGCGAAAATGTCGAGGCCGAGATCGCGGGAGATCGCACGGGCTGCGAGAATTCCGCGCACACTGTTCCCCTCGCCGTCGAGCAGCGGGGAGAAGGTGCCGAGGGCGCCCTTGCCGGGGGAGACAGTGACGATGCCCCCACCGATCCCGCTCTTGCCGGGCAGGCCGATCTCCATCAGCCACGCGCCCGAGGTCTCGTAGAGGCCCGAGATCGCCATCGCCGCCAGGGCCGCCCGTGCCGACTCCGGCCCGACGACGCGCCGTCCGGTCACGGGATTCGCGCCGCCGTGCGCCAGGGTTGCCCCCATCGTTGCCAGGTCGAGGCAGGTCACGCTGAGCGAGCTCTGGCGCGTATACAGTTCGACGGCGTCCGCTGGGTCCCCGTGAATCGCACCCCGGGCTGCGAGCAGCATCGCGAGCGCGCGGTTCTGGAAGTTGGTTGCGCGTGCGCACTCCAGCATCTCGAGATCCAGCTCGAGCGGGCTCCCGGCGAACGCGGACATGCTGGACAGGAGAAGATCCCACCGTGCCTCGAGCGACTCACCTGGGATCACGCTGACCGTGGCGATCGCGCCCGGGTTGACCATCGGGTTGGTGCGGCCGTCCGGTCGCGCCTCGATGGCCCGCGCCGAGTTGAAGGGCAGGCCGGTCGCGTTGGCGCCCACGTACGCCGCCGCCGTGGCGACTCCGAGGTGTTCGCAGGCGATCGCGAACGCGAACGGCTTCGCCACACTCATCAGGCTGAAGGGCACCTGGGCATCGCCGGCCTCGCGGCTCACTCCGGTTGCGCCCACCAGGGCGAGCCCGAAATGGTCCGGATTCGCCCGCCCGAGCGCCGGATAGACGGGCGAGAGCGCGCCCTCCGTGACGCTCCCGAACCGCTCGTGCGCGCCATTGAGTGCCGCCTCCACTGCCGAGGTGCGTGGCAGAGAGCCTGTCGAAATACGCCGGGGCAGATCGCTGTCGGTGGTCATCGTGTCGAGAGATTCCATGGGGCTTTCCTGGACGATGGAGACGGGCGATCATCGCGCGCGATCGCCTCGCTACGGCCCAACATAGGGCATGCGCAATGCGAAGGAGACGCTTTCGCCTGGCGCCACACGGGGGAGCGGTGACGGAGCGCGCGTTCGAGGACTACGCTGTGCTTCCAGCAACGGATGTGGATCGAGCGCAGGGAGCTGGTATGGCGGAATCTGCGACGGTACCGCGCCTTCGTGTAAGTGCGGCCGATCTTGTTGACGTGCTCGTCTACCTTGTGGTGCTCGGGCTCTTTGTGCAGTTCTTCCCGGCGATCATCTCGGAATCGTTCGCGATGACACTACTGACGGCGATCCTCCTCAAGGTGGCGCTTGAGGTGGTCACTGCGGTCAAGAAGCGTGCGCTCGCGGCGCGGGCGGCCGCCGACTCGCTCTGGCGGCGCGTCATCTCCGTGGGGACGCTGGTGTTGCTGCTCCCCGGCAGCAAGTTCGTGATTCTCTGGCTGACGGAGTTGGCTTTCGGTGGCTCGGTCAAGCTCGGTGGGTTCTGGGTGGTCACGGTGCTGATCATCGTGCTGATGATCGCGCGCGGGCTGGTGCGCCGCCTCCTGGAGCCCTCCGGCTGAGCCTCCCGGCGGCATCTTCGCTCCATTCCCAAAACTACACATGCTACTGTATGTGTATGTCTGTGATGGAGCGTCGGCTGCAACTCTTGCTTGACCTGGAGAGGTACGCGCGCGTCGAAGACGAAGCGCGGCGCTCGGGTCGTAGCGTCTCCGCTGTGATTCGGACCGCGATCGATATTGCTTATCCCGGCGAGGTCGAGGTGCGCGTGGAGGCACTTCGGTCGCTACTGGAGCTCGGGGTTGGCACGCAGGAGGCGCCCGAAGAGGCGTGGGAGATCATCAAGGAGTCGCTTGAGGGTGATGTTGCGGGTGACCGCTCGTGAGGCGACTCTTCGTTGACTCCAACGTGCCGATCTTTGCAGTCGGAGGACCATCTCCGCAGAAGGATGCGTGTCTCGACGTTCTGGCGGCGGCGGCTCGGGGCGAGGTCGAGTTGCACGCGAGCGTTGAGATGGTTCAGGAGTTCCTCGTCCATCGGATGCGCCGCGCTGGCCGAGAGAACGCTGTGGAGCAGGCGCGGATGGTCGCCGCCGCCGTCGTGCTGCACGATTTCGACGGCGACGTCCTCAGCGAGGCACTCGCCCTCGTGGAGCGCCACGGGATGCGGGGCCGAGACGCCGTTCATGCCGCCACGGCCTTGCAATCCGGCGTGGTTGACATCGTGACGTCTGATTCGGATTTCGACGCGTGCCCGGGCCTGCGCAGGATCGAACCGGGGGATCTTGCCGGCCACATTCGGACTACCTGAGGCACTCGCCCAAGGCGCCAGCGCCTCGCCGCGCGCCTAAAGTGGGGACGTGACCTCGCTCGTCTGGTTCCGCGACGATCTTCGCCTCGCCGATCACTCCGCGCTCGATGCCGCCTCGCGCACCCCTGGCGGGATCGTGGCGCTCTATGTGCTCGAACACGAATCGTCCCGCCCGATCGGTGCCGCCGCCCGCTGGTGGCTCCATCAGTCACTCACCCAGCTCCGCGCGTCCCTCGCCGAGCGTGGCATCCCGCTGATACTGCGCAGCGGCGCCGCCGAGACCGTCCTGCCTGCCGTGGCTACCGAATGCCGCGCCACGCATGTGTTCTGGAATCGGCGGTACGGCCCCGAGCGCCACATCGACGCCCGCATCAAGGGTGCCCTGACCGCGAGCGGGATCGCCGCGCACTCCTTCCATGGCGGGCTTCTTTTCGATCCGCGGATGATCACCACGGGATCGGGGACGCCCTTTCGCGTCTACACGCCGTTCTGGCGCGCG
>JAKDIE010000255.1 GCA_030450655.1 Ruaniaceae bacterium | reverse complement strand
CCGGGCTGCGCGGCGTCATGGGCGGTGGCCCGAATCGCATGAACCGTGCTGTGGTGATTCGCGCGGCGGCGGGACTCACGGCGTGGCTCAAGGATCGCCTGGGGACCTTCACGGTGGTGATCGGGTGCGATGCGCGGCACGGCTCCGCCCAGTTCGCGCGGGACACTGCTGCAGTGGTCACCGCCGCCGGCGGGCGCGCTCTGCTTCTTCCCGCCGCCCAACCCACCCCAGTGCTCGCATTCGCCGTGCGGCACCTCGGCGCCGATGCCGGCGTGATGGTGACGGCCTCGCACAACCCGCCCCAGGACAACGGTTACAAGGTCTACTTGGGGGGAAGCGCCGTCGGGCAGGACGCCCGTGGCGTGCAGATCGTGCCGCCCTATGACACACAGATCGCGGCGAAGATTGCCGCAGTGGGTGCCGTGGCGGAGGTACCGCTGGCCGAGAGCGGATGGGAGCAGCTCGGCGATGAGATCCGCCAGGCGTATCTCGCGCGGGTGATTTCGCTGGTGCCGTTCGGGCGGGCCACCAAGCTGCGGATCGTGCTCACCTCCATGCATGGCGTGGGCGGGACCACGATGGTTGCGGCCCTTGAGGGCGCCGGCTTCAACGATGTGCAGGTTGTGCGCGAGCAGGCGGATCCCGATCCCGATTTCCCCACGGTGGCCTTCCCGAACCCCGAGGAGCCCGGCGCCCTCGATCTCGCGTTGGCGCTGGCGCAAAAGGTTCGCGCGGATCTCGTGATCGCCAATGATCCCGACGCCGATCGGTGCGCCGCGGCCATCCCCACACCTGGGGGATGGGTTGCACTGAGCGGTGACCAGGTGGGCTGGTTGCTCGGTGAGCAGGCCGCCTCCGTGGCCGCGATGAGCGGGAAGGGTGTGCTCGCCTGCTCGATCGTGTCATCCCGGATGCTCGCCTCGATCGCCGAGAGCCACGGGCTGGAGCACCGTTACACGCTCACCGGTTTCAAGTGGATCTCGCGCGTTCCGGGCCTGGTGTTCGGGTACGAGGAGGCCCTCGGATACTGCGTGGATCCCGAGTATGTGCGGGACAAGGACGGGATCAGCGCCGGCGTGCGGCTGGCGCTCCTCGCGGCGCAACTCGACGATCAGAGCAGCTCAATTCCCGAACTACTCGATCGGCTGGAGCGGCGGCACGGCGCGCATGCAACATCGCCGCTGACGATCCGCGTGACGGACCTCTCGCGGATCTCGGACGTGATGGCGGCGCTGCGGTTCGCCCCACCTGCCGCTCTCGCGGGTTCGCCAGTGGTTGAGTTCGCGGATCTCGACGAGGGGTGGAAGGATCTGCCGCCCACGGATGGCCTGTACTTCCTGACGGCCGCTGGGGACCGCGTGGTGGTGCGGCCCTCGGGCACGGAGCCCAAACTCAAGTGCTACCTGGAGTCGATCGTTCCGGTGGCCGGGGGAGACCTCAGCTCCGCTCGTGCGGCGGCGAAGGCTCGTGTTGAGGCGGTTAAGGCGGATCTGGCCGCAGCAATCGACGCTGTGGGGTAAGAGGCGGCGCCGTTCGCGTGCGTGCTTGGTGAGTCCCAGGCGCCCACGAGCGCGTCAGCTTCATGCTTCGGCGTCACGAACAACGTGAGGATCTGGCGGATCCACAGTGGACGTCGAGTCAGCGATTCTTGACCTCATCGAGGCGGCGCGTGGTGGCAACGACGTCGCCAGCGTGCGCCTCCCCTCAGAGCTCGCCGAGCTCGTCTCGCCCCCACCTGGAGGGTGACGTCCCACGCGAGTACGCGAGATTCCACGCACGAGGGCACCTGCTCCGCGCAGGATGGCATTGATAGGGTTACGGCCTCACCGCGGCTGGAATCCCGAGCAATCGCAGCATCTGTTGAAGGCGCTGGTTGATGTCCTCGTGCGGGTCGCGGAATCTGGCGATTCCGTACGCCATGCGCTGGGTTAGCAGTACGTCGTCGAGAGTCAACGCTGCCGGGACCGCGCCGGCCTCTTGGGCGCGCGTCAACAGCGGTGCGGTGAGAGCCGGCAAGTCGAGTTCGTGGAGGCTCGCGCCAAACTCCGCGCGCGCGTCGAATACCAGCTCAAGGAAGGCCACTTCGGCAACGGTCATCTCGAGGACACGGTTCCAGAAGCGGATGAACGCCCGCGGGTCATCGTCGCGTGCGAGCTCGCGCAATTCGGCGAAGTTCCCCACGAACACTTCGATTGCCAGGTCCTGCCGTGACCGGAAATGCCGGTAGAACACCCCTTGGCTGACCCCTGCCGCCTTGGCGATGGTGCTGAGTGGGACGTGGTATCCGTGAATCTCGAACTGTGCGCGGGCGGCGCTCAGGATCGCGGCGTGATTCTCGGCCGCGGCCGCCGGGCCACGGTTGATTTTCGGCGTGTGCGCACTCATGAACACGAGTATAGTGAACAGGACAAGAGTGTCCGGTTAGTGAAGGGACTTTGCCGTGGCTGATAACGCTGTGCAGGAGTATGACGTCGTAATAGTGGGCTCAGGTAGTGCTGCCTTTGCCACCGCGTTGGGGGCCGCCGATAGCGGTCTGAGCGCGCTCATCATTGAGAGCACCGAGAAGTGGGGTGGCAGCACCGCGATGTCCGGCGGCGGAATGTGGTTGCCTAACAATCCCCTGATGCAACGCGATGGCGCGGGCGACTCTCGCGAGGAAGCCATCGAGTACATGGCCGCGACGATCGGCCACGACTACGCGGCGACGTCCCCCGCACGGCAGGAAGCCTTTGTTGACGGCGTGGCCGATTTCGTGACTACTGCCGAGAAACACGGCATGACCTTCGACCGGGCCAAAGACTACCCGGACTACTACCCGGAACTTCCCGGTGGGAAGGTCGGCAGGGCGATCGAAGTTGCCCCGGTCAATGGACGCAAACTCGGCGAGTGGTTCGCGTCCCTTCGCCTGTTGATGCCTGTCGCGATCAAGACGGACGACGTCTGGCTGCTTGCGCGCTCGTGGTCGACTCCCGCCGGATTTGTGCGCGGGGCCGAAGTGGTCTTCCGCCTGCTGGGGAAGGCAGTGACCGGCCAGAAATCCGTGGGAATCGGGGCTGGACTCATGACGTCCTTTGGGATCGCCGTGCTCG
>JAKDIE010000254.1 GCA_030450655.1 Ruaniaceae bacterium | reverse complement strand
CACTCAGCGAGTCGCCTATGTCCACCGCAACACTCCCGGCGTGATGGCGCTGGTTAACCAGGCCTTCGCGGAATCCGGCGCCAACGTGAGCGGTCAGATTCTTGGCACCCGCGGTGAGATTGGGTACATGATCTCCGATCTTTCGAACGCTCTGCCTCAGGAGGTCGTTGCGGCACTCGGTGGTATGGAGGACACGATCCGCCTGCGCGTGATCTGAGTGCCCATCTCTCCATTGGGGCGGAGAATCCTGGCCCTCGCCATTCCCGCCCTTGGCGCACTCATCGCCGAGCCTCTCTTCTTGCTGGCGGATACTGCGATCATTGGCAACCTCGGGACGGCCGAGCTCGCCGGGGCTGCGGCGGGCACCTCCGTGGTGCAGACCGCTGTGGGGGTCATGGTCTTCCTTGCCTATGCAACCACGCCAGTGGTGGCACGTTTGTATGGATCTGGCCACGTGCGTCACGCCTTCGAGGTGGGCCGCGACGGCCTCTTCGTCGCAGGCATCATCGGAGTGACACTCGCCGCTGCCCTATGGTGCGGCGCCGGCTTTCTCGCCGGGCTTCTCGGCGCTACCGGAACTCCTCACGGATTTGCGGTGGACTACATCCAATGGTCCGCCCCAGGGATTCCCGCCATGCTACTGATCCTCGCCGCCACCGGGGTCCTCCGAGGCTTCCAAGACACGAGAACTCCTCTCGTCATCGCCGCGGCCGCCGCAGCTCTCAACGTGGCGTTGAACGTCATCCTCGTCTACGGGGCCGGCCTCTCCGTCGCCGGCGCGGCGATGGGGACCTCCATCGCACAGTGGGTTGCCCTCGGCGCCTACCTGGCGATCATCCTTCCTCGAATGAGACGCGAAGGTATCTCCCTTCGGCCCTCCTCCTCTGGCATGCGCAGTACCACTCGAGTCGGCTCGTGGCTGTTCCTGCGCACGATCGCCCTGAGGGCATCGTTGCTGGTGACCGTCTGGGTGGCCGCGCGAGATGGCGAGGCAACCCTTGCCGCGCACCAAATCGTCTTCACTGTTTTTTCATTCCTTGCATTTGCTCTGGACGCGCTGGCAATTGCCGCCCAAGCCCTGGTGGGGCACGCTCGCGGGGCGGGCGAGGACACTCGGCCCATCATTCGGGTTCTGATTCGGTGGGCGCTCGGCTACGGCGTCGCCATCGGGGCGGTCCTCGCTGCCATCTCCCCCGTCATTGCGCTCCCCTTCACCGGCGATCCCGCGGTCCGCGCGCTCGTGGCTTCCGCCATCCTGATTCTCGCGGCCTTTCAGATCGTGGCCGGACTGGTCTTTGTCCTGGACGGAATCATGATTGGCCAAGAGGACATGGCATTCCTCGCTCTGACCTGCACCGTCACGTTCGCCGTGTACGCGCCGCTCATACTCTGGATGTCGCAGTTACCTGGGCCCGGCCTCGGGTGTATTTGGGGGGCGTGCGGGGGGGGCTACCGCGGCCCACGGGCGGCATTGCAATCGTGGCGGGTGGCACACCGGCGGCTCAGCTAGTCGAGCCGCCGGTGCCCGGGGCTTCCCCTCCCCCGGCACCGGCGGGGTCTGTGCGCAACTCTGCGATTGCGTTCTCGAAATCATCAAGACTGTTGAAAGATGAGTATACGGAGGCGAACCGAAGATAGGCGACCGTATCAAGCTCGCGTAGCGGCCTGAGAATCGCCGTCCCGATATCTCCCGCGTCCACGATGGAGGAACCCATCATCCGGATCTGCTCCTCGACACTTTGCGCGAGTGCCTTGATCTGATCCTCGGTGACCGGACGGCCCTGACAAGATTTCCGAATCCCCGTGATGATCTTCTCCCGCGAGAACGGCTCGGTGACACCCGAGCGCTTCATCACGGTCAATGTAAAGCTCTCGATGGTTGAAAAGCGCCGGCGGCAGGCCGTGCACTCGCGGCGGCGGCGGATACTCGCGCCGTCGTCTGCCGTACGTGAATCGATGACACGGGAATCTGGGTGGCGACAAAACGGGCAATGCACGTACATGAAACTACGGCTCTCTCGCCCCTCGCGCAAGGCGGCTAACGGATGGGAACTGACAGTTCCTGCCCCGCAGCGATTCCTGAATCGGTCAAGCCGTTGAGCGAGACGATCTCCGCCACCACATCCCGAACGTCCTGTCCGGGTGCCGCCGCCGTGGCGGCGATCGACCAGAGGCTCTGCCCTGATTCCACGACCACCGTGGAAACCTCTCCGGCCGCTGGCCTCAGCGCCACCCCAAGCCCTGCTCCGATCCCGATCGAGGCCGCCAGCGCGAGGAGTGTGGCCACCGCGCGGACCATACGAATGCCCCGCGCGGTCAACCGGATCGGTTGACGTACCGTGTGCGCGCGCACGCCGGGCCGAGTGCCATCGTGCGGCTGGACAGCTGGCAACTCGCGAAGCGGGAACGGTATGACATCAGCGAGATGCTCGCGTTCGATCTGGCGCAGGGGAATCTGCGGCGCGTAGTCAATACTCAATGCACTCATGGTGTCCTCCTCGAACTAATGTTCGTCGAACGGTTGTTCTAATAGTAGGTGAGGGTGCAATCTTTGTCGAGACACTCTCGAACAAATGTTTGAAATTGTCGCGCGCCCTCTCTAGGCTGATCTCATCGAATCAGCGACCACTGACACGGAGGGCCCGCGATGGACGAACGCAAGCAGGAGATCGTCGATTTCATCAGGAAACACCTCACGAAGCGCGGCTATCCGCCGTCGCTTCGGGAGATCGGCGAGGCGGTCGGGCTTTCAAGCCCGTCCTCCGTGAAGCACCAACTTGACGCACTCGAGCGCGCGGGGGTGCTGCGTAGGGACCCGCGGCGCCCGCGGGCCCTTGAGGTGGTCGAAGACGCGCTACCCACCAGCACGGCGAGCGCACCCGCCCCCATTGCATTCCTTGGGCACGAGACCGCCGAGGGCGCCGTCGTCCCGCTTGTGGGGCGCATTGCCGCTGGCGGCCCGATTCTCGCCGAGCAGATGATCGAGGACACGTTCACCCTGCCTCGGCAACTCGTGGGCCAGGCCGAACTCTTCATGCTCCGCGTCTCGGGTGATTCCATGATCGACGCGGCGATCTGCGATGGGGACTGGGTGGT
>JAKDIE010000253.1 GCA_030450655.1 Ruaniaceae bacterium | reverse complement strand
ACGCCGAGCGAGACGCCGAGGGCGGCTATCTCCCCTTCGCCCCTACTGGGTTGATGACGTGATCGCGAGCCCCACGGCCACGGACACCGGCTTCGCGCCGCTGCGGGAGACCGTGTTCTACCACCTCGACCAGAGCGAGCACCTGGTGTGGGCCGAGATGCCCGACGGCGGCACACTCGCCTTCTCAACGGAGACTCTCGAGGTCCTCGATACAGTTCCTTAGCGGCGCGTGCTTGGTGGCCGAACCACGAGGAGTTCGCCCACCGTGCAATCCAGGGCGTCGCAGATCGCCGTCAGCGTGGAGAACTTGATCGCGCGGCCGCGATCGTTCTTCAGCACCGAGAGGTTCACGATGGTGATCCCCACGAGCTCTGCCAGGCGCGTGAGGGTCATGCCGCGCTCGGCGAGCAGTTCGTCGAGGCGGCAGTGGATGCGGCCGTTGTCATCCTCGGGCGGCATCAGATGAGACCCGTCGTCTCCCGGCGCAGGTGCGCGCCGTAGCGGAATATTGCGGCCAACAGGGCGAGCACCACGCTCGCGCCGATGGGCCAGAGGGGGAGAAGCACTTCGAGTCCTGCGGCGTGTGGCCAGCCGAAGGCCACGGTATCGGCAACATCGGAGAGTTCCTCAGGCGCCGTCCAGCCGTCCACCCAGAAGAGATCGTGGGACGCGCGCCACTCGCCGATCGTGCCAAGAATTTCTGAGACGATACCTCCAGCGAGCACAACCCAGCTCGCGCGCTGCAGGGCCGTACCGCCGAGGATGAACGGATCGTCGCTTTGCAGCGAGCGCGCGAGGCGATCGACGATCAGGCACACCATGAACAGCATCACCGCCCCCACGGTGGCGCTCAGTAGGAGCAGTACCTTGGTGGACGTGCTGAGGCCGGTTGCCTCCACCGTGACCTGGTCGAACCCGCCCGAATGAATGGTGGCGGTAAGGCCGTGGAGTTCGACGCCCTCGGGCAGTTCGATGGGGTAGGTCTGGATCGGTGCAGTCACGGTGACGGGGCCGCCGCCGAACAGGGTCGCAGCGAGGGCGAGAATCCAGATCCCCGCGCCCGCCATTGTGATGCGACTGAGGATCGAGGCGACCCTCGGAAGGCGCCGATCGAGCCGGGCAAGCGCCACCAGTGCGATCACCGTGAGGATGAGCAAGGCGAGCAGGATGATGGTGATGACTGCCATCGGAACCCCTTTGTTATCGTGTTTCGATAAACATTATCGAGACACGATAAGGCTGTCAACGGTTCCTGTCGCGGACTCTCGCGTGTGATGTGAGGTCACCCTTGGCCGCCCGAGCGCCGGCTAGACGCGGGGGCCGAAGATATCCGTTCCCAGGCGCACCATCGTGGCGCCGTGCGCGATGGCTGCCTCGAGATCGCTGCTCATGCCCATCGAGAGCTCCGGCGCGTCGAGCCCACTACGCCCGACGGTGCTGGAGAGTTCCTGCATCACGGCGAAGGCCGCGTTCACCACGGCCGGGTCCGGTGAGTTGGCGCCGATCGTCATCAAACCGCGCACGTGGAGGGACGGCAGGGCGGCCACGTCGAGCGCAAACTGGAGGGCGTCGTCGGGCTGGACTCCCGCCTTCGTTTCCTCGCCGGACGCGTTGACCTGCACGAACACGTCAAGGGTTCGGCCGCGCTGTGTGGCGAGGGCGGAAAGCTTCGTGGCGAGGCTACGCCGGTCCACCGAGTGCACGCACGTGGCGAGGTCCACGACGCGCGCCGCCTTGTTGGTTTGGAGTTGGCCGATGAAGTGGTGGGTGAGCGCGGCGCCGGGCCGGAGAACGGCAAGCGCGGGTGCGAGCTCGGTGAGTTCTTGCGCGCGGTTGTGGCCGAGGAGGGTGGCGCCGACGTCGATGAGCTCGGCAATTCGCTCGGGGGTTTGCGTCTTGACGGCCGCGAGGATCTGGACCTCGGCCGGATCGCGGTGGGCGGCGCGTGCGGCGGCGGCCACGCGCTCGGTGACGACGGCGAAACGTTCGGCAATGCTCACGGGTCCAAGGGTAGTCCGCCCGCCCGGGCACGGAACCCTCTGAGCCACCGGTTCGATGCCGCGGTGCCGCGTTAGTCCGCCCGCCCGGGCACGGAACCCTCTGCCTGCCGTCCTCATTCCTCACGAACGTTCCCGGAGCGCTGGCATAGCTCGTCATCCCGCGCGAAGTCGCGGGATCCAGGCTCAGGGTCCTCGCCCAGCCGGGGCGGTCTGGATCCTGCGACTGGCGCGCAGGTCTGACGAAGGCGTGAGGGATGACGAGGGCGGCGTCTACACCGGGACGTCGAGGAGGCTTCCGATCCCGTACGTTGCGGTCATCGCGAGCGCGCCGCCGATCATGGTGCGGAGCACGGCTCGGCCTCGGTCCGCGTCGCCGAGCTTCGCGGAGAAGTATCCGGTGAGCGCGAGGGCAACGAGCACGGCCACAAACGTGGCGGGAATACGGACGCTCGCGGGGAGCAGCAGGATCGTGAGCAGCGGGAGAATCGCCCCCGCGATGAACGCGAAGAATGACGCCCACGCCGCGTGCCACGGGTTCACGAGATCGTCCGGGTCGATGCCTTCCAACGATCCGAGAGCCCGTGAGGGATCGTGCGCAGTCATTTCGCGAGCCGCCGTCTTGGCCGTCTCCGCGCTGACGCCGCGACTCGTCATGTCCTCGACGAGCCTCTCCTCAAGGGTGTGATGACTCTCCTGCGCACCGAGCACGGCCTTCTCTGTGTCGCGTTGGGTCGAGACGGAAATGTATTCGCCGGCCGCCATCGAGAATGCGCCCGCCGCAAGCGCCGCGAGACCCGCGGTAAGAATGACCGGAACGGAGGTTGTTGCGGCGGCCACGCCGATCACGGTCGCTGCGACCGAGACGATCCCGTCGTTCGCGCCGAGCACCCCGGCGCGCAGCTTGTTCAGCCGCTCGCCCACCGTATCGGGCTCGCGATTCGAGCGATCAAGCATGGCCATCATGTGACAACCGTAGGCAGGCGACAGTGCTTCTGTCACCGAAGGGAAGGCGTACCTAACTGAGTGAGGGTGGTCGAAGTTTCGGTGTTTTTTGCCTGACGGCGGCCCGACGGCGTCCCCTGTACCCGGAACTGCGAC
>JAKDIE010000252.1 GCA_030450655.1 Ruaniaceae bacterium | reverse complement strand
GGACCCGCCCGAGAGCCACCTCGTGCTGCGCACTCACACCTCCCAGTGCAGGCGCGCGCGCTCCTCGAACGAGACCTGCCCGTGTACATCGCGTGCCCCGGCAAGGTGTTCCGTACGGACGCGCTCGATGCCACCCACACGCCCGTGTTTCACCAGGTGGAGGGGCTCGCCGTGGACAAAGGCATCACGATGGCGAACCTGAAGGGCACCATCGATCACTTCGCGAAGGCCATGTTTGGACCGGAAGCCACCACGCGCCTGCGCCCCTCATTCTTTCCGTTCACTGAGCCGAGCGCCGAGATGGACCTGTGGTTCCCCCAGAAGAAGGGCGGCCCCGGCTGGATCGAGTGGGGCGGCTGCGGAATGGTGAACCCCAACGTGCTGCGCGCCACGGGCATCGACCCGGAAATCTACTCGGGATTCGCGTTCGGGATGGGCCTCGAGCGCACGCTGATGTTACGCCCCGGAATCGCGGATATGCATGACATTGTCGAAGCTGATCAGCGTTTCTCACGCTACTTCGGACTGACTGGAAAGGGCGCCTGATGCCGTACGTACCACTCGAATGGCTCGGCGAGCACGCCGAGATTCCTGAGGGATTTGATGTGCCCGCGCTCGCGGAGGCCCTCGTGAGGGTTGGTCTCGAAGAGGAGGAGATCCACCCGGCCGCCGTGACCGGCGATCTCGTGGTGGGCACGGTCCTCTCGATCGCGAAAGAGACCCACTCCAACGGCAAGACCGTGAACTACTGCCGAGTCGACGTCGGGCACTTGAATGACGCTCCCGGCACCGGCAAGGAGACGTCCGAGTTGCCGAGCCGTGGCGTGATCTGCGGCGCGCACAATTTCGAGGTGGGGGAGCACGTGGTGGTCGCGCTACCCGGTGCCGTGCTGCCGGGGCCGTTCCCGATCTCTGCACGGAAGACCTACGGTCACGTCTCCGATGGCATGATCTGCTCCGAGCGCGAGCTCGGCCTCGGGGAGGACCACAACGGCATCATCGTGCTCGAGCGGCGCTGGCAGGAGATCCCGGATCCGGGAACGAACGTGCTGCCGCTGCTCGGACTCGGAGAGCCGCTGCTCGAGATCAACGTCACGCCCGATCGTGGCTACTGCTTCTCGATGCGCGGTGTGGCCCGCGAGTTTTCGCACTCGACGGGTGCCGCCTTCATTGACCCGGTGACGCGCCTCGCGCCACCGCCGGCCACGGAGGACGGCTTCCGCGTGGAGGTGCGGGACGATGCCCCGATCCACGGCGTGGCGGGTTGCGACCGCTTCGTGACGAGGATCGTGCGCGGCATTGACCCCGGCGCGGTAAGCCCGGACTGGATGGTGCGCCGCCTGCGCCAGGCGGGGATGCGCCCCATCTCGCTCGCGGTGGACGTGACGAATTACGTGATGCTCGATCTCGGCCAACCCATGCACGCCTACGATCTCGCCAAGATGCGCGAGCCGATCGTGGTGCGGCGCGCCGCCCCCGGAGAGAGCCTGGTGACGCTGGACGAGGTGCAACGCACACTTAATCCGGATGATCTCTTGATCACGGACGACGACGGCGCCCGCGTCCTGGCGCTCGCCGGAGTCATGGGCGGTGCGTCCACGGAGATCGACTCGGCAACTTCCGACGTGCTGCTGGAGGCCGCGCACTTCGACCAGGTGACCGTTGCCAGAACGTCTCGCCGCCACAAGCTCCCGAGCGAGTCCGCCAAGCGCTTTGAGCGTGGCGTGGACCCGCAGCTCGCGCCGTTCGCCGCGCAGCGGGCCGCCGAGCTTCTCGCCGAGTACGGCGGCGGCACGATCGATTCTCCCGTGTTCGATCTGGACGAGGTGCAAGAGGCGCAGCAGATCTCGATCGATCCGCAACTACCCTCCCGACTCGTGGGCGTGCCGTACACGGACGCCGAGGTCACAGAGACGCTCGAGCTCTTGGGCGCGCGCGTCACTGAGTCCGACGGCCACCTCCTCGTGACGCCGCCCAGCTGGCGCGCCGATCTCCGCAACCCCGAGGACCTTGTCGAAGAAGTGGTGCGCCTGCGCGGCTATGACCAGGTGCCCTCGATCGTCCCCACGGCTCCGGCCGGGGCGGGACTGACGCAGTCCCAGCGGCTGCGCCGCGCCGTCATCCGCACCCTTGCCGAGCACGGTCTCAACGAGGTGCTCACGTATCCGTTCGTGGGTGACATCTACGATCGGCTGGAGCTTCCGGCGGATGACGAGCGGCGAAACATGGTGCGGCTCGCGAACCCACTAGCCGACGACGCTCCGTACCTGCGCTCGACCCTGCTGGCCTCGCTCCTTGACGCCGCTCGGCGCAACGCTGGGCGCGGAAACGACGTTGCGCTTGTCGAGATCGGCCTCGTTACCGAGGGCGGTAGCCGCGCGGACTCGCCGTTGCCGCCCGTCGGTGTGCTGCCGGGCGATGAGGACCTGGCGGCGATCCATGCCGCGGTTCCGAACCAGCCGCTTCACGTCGCCGCGGTGGCGGGTGGGAGCCTCGCGCGAGGCGGCGCCCTCGGCGCGGCGCGCCGCGTGGACTGGGCCGATGCGATCGAACTCGCATTGCTCGCGGCCGAAGCCGACGGCGTGACGCTCGAGGTCAGCGCCGCATCTCTCGCCCCCTGGCACCCCGGCCGCTGTGCCGCATTGAGCGTGGCGGGGACCGTCGTCGGGCATGCGGGCGAACTGCACCCGCGTACCGTGGCGGCCCTGGGGCTGCCCGAACGTTCCGTGGCCTTCGAGCTCGACGTGGACGCGATCCTCGCGGCCGTCGATCCGGAACCGATCTCGCCGCGGCCAGTCTCCACGCATCCGCTGGCGAAGGAGGACGTCGCACTCGTGATGGACGCCTCGATCCCGAACGGGGTGGCGCTGGCAGTGGTCCGCGCGGCGGCGGGCGAACTGGCTGAGGAGGTGCGGCTCTTCGACGAGTACCGCTCGGAGGCACTCGGGGACAAGAAATCGCTCGCCTTCGCGCTGCGGATGCGCGCGGATCACACGCTTTCCGCGGAAGAGACGGCCGCAGTGCGGCAGGCGATCCTGGACGCTGCGGCCGAGAAGCTAGGAGCGTCTCTGCGATGACGGCGGTTTTGATCACGGGTGCC
>JAKDIE010000251.1 GCA_030450655.1 Ruaniaceae bacterium | reverse complement strand
AGTGCGCGAGCTGCTCGACTATCTCGGAGGCTTCTACGCGCCGTACTCCGGCGATGTGCAGCGTCCCTGGCCCGTCGATGACCTGCTGCTCGCCGTCGGACTGGTGGAAGAAGGGGACACGCCGATTGGCAAGCTTTCCGGCGGCATGAGGCGGCGCTTGGATGTGGCGTCGGGCCTGATCGGACGGCCCGAACTGCTCTTTCTTGACGAGCCCACCGCTGGGTTCGATCCGCAGGCACGAAGGCTCTT
Organism: Ruaniaceae bacterium; assembly: GCA_030450655.1. Taxonomy (GTDB): domain Bacteria; phylum Actinomycetota; class Actinomycetes; order Actinomycetales; family Actinomycetaceae; genus KH17. The sequence goes on along the minus strand of JAKDIE010000251.1, from coordinate 2,853 downwards.
TCATGACTTGCTTGCCTCGCTGGCGGACGTCGAAACCACGATCCTGATGACCACTCACGATTTGGATGAGGCAGAGAAGGTCGCCACGCGGATCCTCGTGCTTCTGGATGGCGACATCATCGCGGATGGTTCGCCGGATACGCTTCGCCGCCGAGACCTCGGCGCGGCGGAAGTGCGCTGGTTCGACGGCAGAAGCCGCCAGGTGCACTCCACCGAGGATCCGGTTGGCTTCCTGCGCGGCATACTCGCGGACTCAGCGGCAACGATCGAGGATCTCGAGGTGCGCCGCAACACACTTGAAGACGTCTACCTAAGGGCTGTGGAACGATGACATCGGCACACGCACGTACACCAAAGGCAGTGTGGGCGGCGGCACTGAAGCAGGCCTCGATCGAGCTGCGAAACAGTTTCCTGACAGGATCAGGTCTCACATATCTCATCGGGCCGGTGATTATGTTGGTCTTGACCTATTTTCTACGCGATTCCGATCTGCTCGAGTCCTCGATCTCGATTGCGCAGAACCTGCTGCCGGGGATGCTCGCTTTTGGATTTCTCATGGGAGGCGTCATCGGAGTTGCCAGCGAACTGTTCCTCGAACGCGAGGACGGGACCCTCTTGCGGATGAAGGCGATCCCTCACGGCGTTCAGGGATTCCTCTCGGGCAAGCTCGTCACACACCTCATCTTGAACATCGTCTCGGCTCTGCTGGTACTCGTACCGGTGGTGGTGTTCTTTCCTGGGGCGATGGCAGGGGGAGTGGGCCGGTGGCTCGCCGTCTTCGGGCTGTTGGTGATCGCGGTCGTGGTCACGATGCCGCTTGGGGCTCTCATGGGCGCCGCGCTGCGGAGCAACGCGCAGATCGGGGTCGCCAGTATGGGGACATTCGGGCTCGCGGCGATCTCGGGCGTGTTTGTTCCACTGACGCTTCTCCCGCAGTGGCTCCAGGTGATCGGCCAGGCGTTCCCGCTGTACTGGTTGGGGCTCGGGTTCCGCCGTGCACTCCTGCCCCCCGAGGCGGTCCTGTTGGAGGTGGGCGGCACGTGGCGCACCACGGAGATGGTGGTGGTGCTGGCAGTATGGGTGCTGATCGGAGTGGTGGGCGCGCCCATCGCATTGAGGAAGATGATCCGTGGCGTCTCGGGATCGAAGGTTGCCGAAAGCCGCGAGCGCATGCTGTCGCGGGGGTACTAGTTCACGATGAACGATCAGGTTCACAACCGAATTGCGATGCTCCGCGCCGAACGGGGAATCACGCGGCGTGAGTTAGCCGACGCTCTTGGCGTGCATTATCAGACCATCGGGTATCTCGAGCGTGGAGAGTATTCGCCGTCCCTGCACGTGGCGCTGCGTATTGCCGAGTACTTTGGCGTGAGTGTGGACGTGGTGTTTTCGCTGCGACCATTCCCGCGGATTGGTACCCAGTCCCCACAGCAGAACTCTCACGAGATTCAGGGGAGACTATGACGCCGAAGGTGCGGAGGCGCTGATCTCCGCGGCGATTGCTTTGCAGGTGGCTGTGTCCGGTCCTGGCTGAGCCGGGAACAGTACGGCCCGGTAATAACGCAGCTCTTGGATCGACTCGAGGATGTCCGCCAGCGCGCGGTGCCCTCCGTTCTTCTCCGGCGAGGCGAAATAGGCCCGCGGATACCAGCGGCGCGCCAACTCCTTGATGGAGGAGACGTCGATGATTCGGTAGTGCAGGTGGTTCGTCAACTCCGGCATGTACCTATCGAGGAACATCTTGTCGGTTCCTACCGAGTTCCCGGCGAGGATGGCCCGGCGCTCCTTTGGGACGTGGCGGCGCACGTAGGCCATCACCTGGGTGGTCGCATCCTCGAGGGTGCTGCCGCCCGGAATCGCGTCCAGGAGGCCCGAGGAAGTGTGCATCTTGGTGACGATTTCGTCCATGCCCGCCAATGCGTCGTCGGGCGCAGTAATCACGATGTCGATGCCCTCGTCAAGCGGATTCAGCTCCGAATCCGTGACGACGACGGCGACTTCGACCAGGACGTCACGTTCGGGATCGAGGCCGGTCATTTCACAGTCGACCCAGACGATGGGGTCATCGGTTCGCGCACTCACACCCCCACAGTAGACGAGTGGTGACACGCCCGGCATACGCGCCCATTCCACAATGCCAGCCACCGGGTGTACCGGTGACACAATCGAGCGTGACGGCTGGAGGAAGTTCCAGCCAAAGACACGAAGGAGCATCCGAATGACGGATACCCGACTTGCTATCGACGAGGCCAAAGGACGCGCGACGAATGCTGTTCGGTTCGCGCTCGGCGCTGCTGGCCTCACCGCCCTTATTGCGGGAATTTTGATCCTCGCTGCGCCCTCCAAGACCGCGCAGGTCATTGCGGGGATCATCGCGGTCTATGCGCTGATCGCGGGGCTCGCGAACATCGTGGTGGCCGCATTTACGAAGGGGAAGAACACCGGGGCACGTGTGGGGTATGGGGCTCTTGGCCTCCTCTTCATCGTTGCCGGTGTGCTCGCACTCCAAAATCTGTCACTCTTCGCGCTCGGCCTCGCCGTCACACTCTCGGTCCTCGTGGGAGTGCTGTGGATCATTGAGGGTGTTGTGTCTCTCACTCAACTGAAGGATGCGAGCTCGAAGGTGTGGTCGATCATCTTTGCTGCGCTCAGTGTTATTGCCGGCATCACCTTGCTAATCTCGCCGATCTGGGGCGCCGTGGTGCTCTGGTGGCTGCTGGGAATCTCACTTGTGATCCTTGGCGCGATCCAGATTGTGCGCGCATTCAAGTTCGGCCGCTGACGTAGCAAACCGTCGAAAGGCAATCCCCCGGGGGTATATATCTCCCGGGGGATTGTCGTATCGCGACGCGA
>JAKDIE010000250.1 GCA_030450655.1 Ruaniaceae bacterium | reverse complement strand
CGGAGGCGACGAACGAGATCGCCATGGGAAAGAGGAACAGCGAGCGGAAGATCCCCTCGCCCTTCAGCGGGTGCTCAAGCACCCACGCCCACACGAACCCGATGATGAGTGTGCCCGCGAGGAACGCGATCGTGAAGATCAGGAGGTTCCGCAGCGAGAAGATGAAATCGGGGTTGCTGAACAGCGTCTGGTAGTTGGCGAGCCCCACGAACTCTGAGGGTTCCTTGCCCACGGTCTGGGCCGACGTGTTCATGTTCAGGGACGAGGTGTAGAAGTTCGCCCCGATCAACCCGTAGACGAAGATGGCGATCAGGACGAGTGACGGCGAAATGAGAAGCACAGGTGGGATATGGCGGCGCAGGCGATTCATGGTGTCCTCCCGGGGGAACAGATCCGGGTGCGCGGATTCCTCCGCGCACCCGGATCTTCGTGGGGGTTAGTTCCCGCCGGTTGCTGCGGCGAGTTCAGTCTGGAACTGGTCCACGTCCGAGGCGCCCTGCGTGAACTTGACGATCGCGCCCTTCATCGCTTCGGAGACGGCGATTGGGGCCGCCGAGCCGTGCGCAACGGAGGAGACGATGGTGTCCTCGGCGAACGAGGTCATCGCACTCTGCTGGTACTCACCGAACTCGTCGGTCGGAACGTCGGTGCGAGCAGGAATTGAGCCCTTGATCGAGTTGAATGCCTGCTGGCCCTCAACCGAGGAGATCGTCTCCAGCCACGCCCGCGCCCCATCGGGGTTCGGGGCACCCACCGGCAGTGTGAAGGAGTCCGCGAGGAAGTTGAAGACTCCCTCCGTTCCGGGAACCGGAGCGTACAGGAAGTCGGTACCTGCAACGCTGTCAGCCGCATTGAACATGGCGACCGCCCAGTCGCCCATCACGTTGTAGCCAACGGTGCCGTCCAGAATTCCGGCCATCGCGGGCTCCCAGTCGTTCGTGGCGTTGACTTCGGCGAGATCGATGATCTCGGAGAACTTGGCGAGAGCGGCGCCCACCTCGGCCCCGGACCAGTCAGTGGATCCATCCCACAGGCCGTTGTATCCATCGGCGCCGAGTTCTGCGAGCAGCACGTTCTCCAGCAGGTGAAGCTGTGTCCAGTCCGCACCCACAGTGATCGGCACGATCCCGGCCTCGTCCAGCGTGTGGAGGTCCGCAATCCATGCGTCGAGGGAATCCGGAACCGAATCAGTCGGCAGTCCGGCCGCCTCGAGAGCGGCAACGCTCGCCCACGCGACGTTCGAGCGGTGAATGTTGGAGGGGATCGAGTAGATCTTGCCATCAGAGGTCAGCTGGTCCATCAGGGTGTCTGGGAAGACTTCCCGAAGGTTGAACTCGTCGTAGAGGGCAGAGACGTCCTCGATCTGGCCGGCGCTGATGTAATCGGTCAATTCGGCGCCAGCGTGTGCCTGGAACGTGTCTGGCGGGTTCCCCGCGTCAAGATCGGCCTGCAACTTCTGCTTGGCCTGGCTTCCGGCACCGCCCGCGACAGCCCCGTTGATGAATTCAAAATCGGGATGCTGCTCGTTGAAGACCCCAACGAGGGCCTCGAGCCCTTCCGCCTCGGATCCTGCTGACCACCATGTGAAAACGACAACCTCGGACGAGCCGGAGGGGCCCGCACCGTCGTCAGTGGCTGCGCCATCCGTGGGATCTTCCGCAGGATCTGACGCACCGCCACAGCCAGCGAGCGCCAGGGCGCTCGCGGCGGCAGCCGCCAGGATCGTCGTCGTCATTCGTCGCATCGAAACTCCTTCGTTCAAACGTGCTCCGCCGGAAAGTGATCCCCGCGGTTGTGCTCTAGATTACACGCGGTCGACATGTGGCGAAGTTGACACGGAAGCGTATCGACGTGTGGAGATATCCGAACTGGCCGTACGTACCCCGCAGCTTTTCCATTGTTTGAGGGTTCCGCATAGGCTTGGGGAATGTCAGACACCCAACGGCCGGTCCTTCACCGTTTGCGGGAGGCAGTCCTGGCACTGGCGGCGAAGAATCCAGTGCAGGAGCTCAGCGTGTCGGAGGTCTGCCGCGAGGCGGATGTCACGCGGGACACGTTCTACCGCTACGCCTCCTCTCCCACGAATCTCCTCGCGGCCTACTTCGAGGAGGAACTCGAGACGCTCCTCGAAGTGGGACCGTTCGTGGGAGCGGATGGCGAGGCCGTGATCCAGCGATGCACAGTACCGGCAAGGAAATGGCTCGAGCACGTGATGCAGTACGAGCAGGTGTATCGCCACGCGGCGCAGCCGCGGCTCCCATACGCACTCGTGGCTGCCCTTGGACGGTGCATCCATACTCTCTTGATCGAGCTCCTGAACCAGCGGCCCGATATTGCGCCGCGGGTGCTCGGCGAGGAGGCAACGGAGGATGACATCGACCTCTTCGCGACCTTTATCGTCTCCGGCACGATCGCGCTCTTCGAGCGGGAGCTCTTCAGCTTCCCGGAGATCGATATCGAGCGGACGATCGATGTGGTCCGCGGCGCCGCGACAGGCTGGATGTTCACCTGAGGTAGCACCGGCACCAAAGTCCGGCACGCTCACGCCTCCCACGCGGTACGGTGCTGATATGACTCTCCCACGCCCCGAAATCGACCCCGACGGCCTCCTCGAGTACTCGGTGGTCTTCACCGATCTGGCTCTCAACCACATGTCGAAGCGCTTCATCGGCGTGATGCAGCAGTTGAACGATGTCCTCACCACCACCTACGGCGCGGACGCGGCGGCGATCGTGCCGGGCGGCGGCACGTACGGCATGGAGGCCATCGCCCGCCAGCTCGCCACCGATGCGCGCTGCCTGGTGGTGCGCACCGGCTTCTTCTCCTACCGCTGGAGCCAGATCTTCGAGACGGGTGGGATCACCGAGAACGTCACCGTGCTCACCGCAGGCCCGACGACGGACTCGGCCACCGCGCACTGGGCACCGCCCCCCGTTGAGGAAGTGGTGGCTGCCATCGCCGCGCAGCGTCCCGCCCTCGTTTTTGCCGCGCACGTGGAAACGGCCGCCGGGATCGTACTGCCCGATGACTACCTACGCGCCGTTGCGGATGCAACGCACGCCGCAGGCGGGCTCTTCGTGCTGGACTGCATCGCCTCTGGGGCGCT
>JAKDIE010000249.1 GCA_030450655.1 Ruaniaceae bacterium | reverse complement strand
GTGGTGTGCCCGCGGATCGATGCGAACGCGCCCACGGCCACCGATGAGGACGACGGCGCCTGGGACCTCCCCGAAGCGGCGCCCGAGGCCACCCAAATCGCCTCCGTTGCGGAGATCTCCGAGCGCCTGCGTGGCCTCGCGCAGTTCGAGGGGGTCGAGATCGGCATCCTCCATTCGCGCATGTCCACCGAGGCGAAGGACCGTGCGATGGCCGCATTCGCGGACGGCTCGGTGCCCATCCTCGTCTCGACCACCGTGGTGGAAGTGGGCGTGGACGTCCCCGCCGCCACGATCATGGTGATCATGGACGCGGACCGGTTCGGCCTCTCCCAGCTCCACCAACTGCGCGGGCGCGTGGGCCGAGGCGCGCTCCCGGGCACCTGTTTCGCCGTCTCGGGGCATTTGATGGACGACGACGCCGCCGTCACGGCACGCCGCCTGCGCGCCTTCGCGGCAACGACAGATGGCTTCGTGCTGGCCGAGCAGGATCTCGAACTGCGGCGTGAAGGGGACGTGCTCGGAGCCGCACAATCGGGCCGCGCATCCTCCCTCGCCACGCTCCGGGTGCTGGCGGACCGCGCCCTGATCGAGCGGGCGCGCGGCTATGCCAAGGTGCTCCTCGAGCGGGACCCGGACCTGGCCACGATGCCGGAACTCGCCGCCGAACTGCGCCGCCTCGAGGAGATGCGGATCGCCGACTACCTGGAGATGTCGTGACCCGCATCATCGCCGGCGAGTTCGCCGGCCGCCGCCTGGCCGTGCCGCAGAAGGGCACCCGCCCCACCTCGGATCGGGTGCGCGAATCGCTCTTCTCGATCCTGAACGGGAGGGGGGCGCTCGCTGGTGCGCGCGTCCTCGACCTGTTCGCGGGTTCCGGTGCGCTGGGCTTCGAGGCGCTCAGCCGCGGCGCCGAGTCCCTGGTGGCCGTGGACGTGGCGCGCGCCGCCACACGAATCCTGCGCGAGAACGCCGCCGCGCTCGGCGTGGACGTGGAGGTCCACCAGTCACCCGCCGCACGCTTCCTGCGCACGGCCCCGCGCCCGTTCGATCTGATCCTCGTGGATCCGCCGTACGAGGAGGACATCGATCCGATCCTGGAGCTCCTCAATGCCGGGTGGGCAGCGACGGGCGCGGCGGTCGTCGTCGAACGAAGTAGCCGCACCTCGCCGCCACTCATTCCCGATGGATGGGAGCCGTGGGAGGACCGGCGGTATGGAGAAACCACGCTCTGGCTTGCGCACGCCGTATCCTGAACGCATGACGAATCTGGCAATCTGCCCCGGAAGCTTCGACCCGATCACGCTCGGCCACGTGGACGTGATTCGGCGGGCGCGCTCAATCTTCGATGAAGTGGTTGTTGCCGTGGCGCACAACGCCTCGAAGAACTACCTGTTTGCGCTCGATCAGCGCAGCGCGCTCGTGCGCCAAGCTGTCGCAGGGATCGACGGCGTGCGGGTCGAGGTGGTGAACGGCCTTCTCTCCACTTTTGCGCAGGAACATGGCGCCTCGGCCATCGTGAAGGGACTGCGATCCTCGCACGATTTTGACGACGAGCTCGCGATGAGCCTGATGAACCGGCACCTCTCGGGCATCGAAACCGTGTTCATCATGGGCGATCCGGCGTTCGCACACGTGGCGTCCTCGCTCGTGAAGGACGTTGCCCGTCACGGGGGCGAGGTCGCAGGGCTGGTTCCCGAACCTGTCGCGGCCGCGCTGGGGCGCAGATTCGCGGACGGTCGATGATGCCTCAGTCCAAGGGGGAGAGCCTGCTCGCGATTCTTGACGAGCTCGCGGCGCTCCTGAAGCACTCAAAGCAAATGCCGATGAGCTCCTCGATCCTCGTCAACAAGGCGGAGGCGCTCGATCTGCTCGATTCCGCGCTCTCGGTGGTCCCCGCTCAGGTGGCGGAGGCGGATGAGATCGTCGCTGGTGCAAAGGGCGTGGTGGAACGCGCCCAGGGCGAGGCTGCGGCGCTCCTCGAGAGGGCCAAGCACGAATCGGAACGCGCCGTCGCCAAGGACGCCATCGTTGCTGCCGCCACCGATCGCGCCGCGCAGATCGTGGCGGATTCAAAGGCGGAGGCCGAGCGGCTCATGGAAGAGGCGAACGCATACTGCGATCGCCAACTCGCCCAACTCGAGGTAGAACTCGAACAGATCGGCCGCCAGGTGAAGGCGGGCCGCACGGTGATTCAGTCCCGCGTGAGCGGAGCCGCGCAGTGAAGGTCTCAGTACACACGCTCGGCCGGCGAACCGGCGCCTCCATGGAACTCGTGCGGACGTTCGATGCGCCCGCCCACATGGGCACCGAGTTCCTCTCCGTCCCCGAGGGCTCACCCATGAACGCGCAGCTGCGCATCGATGCGGTCTCCGAGGGACTCTTCGTGAGTGGCGACGTCACGGTGCAGGTGCGCGGGCTCTGCGTGCGCTGCCTGGAGCCGCTGGACGGCGAATACACCGCCACGATCGAGGAACTGTTCCTCCTTCCCGAAGCCGTCATCCGCGCCGTGGACGAGGGCGATGAGGATGCCCAGGAGATGTACACCACCGACGGCGAAATCCTCGACCTGGAAGGACCGTTCCGGGATGCGATCGTGGCTGAGATGCCCTTCCAGCCGCTGTGCTCACCGGATTGTAAAGGACTGTGTCCCACCTGCGGCATCAAGCTTTCCGAGGCGGAAGAGGGCCACTCTCACGACGTGATTGATCCCCGCTTCGCCATGCTCGCGCAGCTGTTGGAGGAGAACGAGGAGTGAATCTCGATGCCATTGAGCGCGTTGATTACCACGTGCTCAACCGTTCGCTCGGGCTCACGATCGATCCCGATCTGCTCGCGCTCGCGCTCACGCACCGCTCGTACGCGCACGAGAATGGCGCACTCCCAACCAACGAGCGGCTCGAATTCTTTGGGGACTCGGTCCTCGGAATCGTGGTCACCGAGTTCCTCTATCGCACCTATCCCGAGGAGCCCGAGGGCACGCTCGCCAAGATGCGTTCTGCCGTGGTCTCGCAGAGGGCCCTTGCCCTCGTGGCCCGGGAGCACGCCGTCGGGCAGTTCGTGAAGCTTGGGCGCGGTGAGCTCGTCACGCGGGGCCGCGAGAAGGACTCGCTCCTCTC
>JAKDIE010000248.1 GCA_030450655.1 Ruaniaceae bacterium | reverse complement strand
TCGTCGCGGACGCCGAGGGCGCCAGCCACGACATCGCGGGGATCGTGCGCAACGCCACTACGGAAGCCGCGGCCGTGGCCGTCGCCCGCGCAGTGACCTCTTCGAACCTCTTCAAAGCCGCGATGTTCGGGAACGATCCGAACTGGGGGAGGGTCCTGGCAGCAGTCGGGACCGTGCCGGAGTCCGTGGCGCCGTTCGACGCCGCCGCGCTGGACGTGACGATGAACGGCGTACAGGTGGCGCGAGCCGGCGGTGTGGGCGATTCGCGCGAACTGGTGGACCTCAGCCCGCGCGAGGTCACCATCGAGATCGATCTTCACGCGGGGGACGCCACGGCGACCGTGTGGACCAACGACCTGACCCACGATTACGTCCACGAGAACAGCGCGTACTCCACATGAGCATCTCCCCGAACATCAAGGCAGGCATCCTGCTCGAGGCGCTGCCGTGGTTGCAGCGCTTCTCGGGCCAGCGCGTAGTCATCAAGTACGGCGGCAACGCCATGGTCAACGACGAACTCAAGCGCGCCTTCGCCAAGGACGTGCAGTTCCTGCGCCAGGTGGGCCTCTATCCGATCGTGGTGCATGGGGGCGGGCCGCAGATCAGCGAGATGTTGAAGCGGCTCGGCGTGGAGTCCGAGTTCCGCGGTGGCCTGCGCGTGACCACGCCCGAGGTGCGGGACATCGCACAGATGGTCCTGATTGGCCAGGTGCAGCGCGAACTGGTGAGCCTCATCAACGAGGTGCGCCCGTACGCCGTCGGCATTTCCGGGGAAGACGGGGGCATGATGCGGGCCGAGCGCCGCACGGCCACCGTAGACGGTGAGCAGGTGGACGTGGGCCTCGTGGGCGAGGTAATCGAGGTGAAGACCGAGGCAATCGAGGACCTCCTCGCCGCCGGTCGTATCCCGGTGATTTCGACCCTTGCTCCCGACGACGATCACGAGATCCTGAACATCAACGCAGACACCGCGGCGGGCGCGATTGCGAAGGCCGTGGGCGCGTACAAGATTGTGATGATGACCGATGTGGCGGGCCTCTATCGGAACTGGCCGGACCCGGACTCGCTCGCACACGAGATCTCGATCTCCGAGGTGGAGACGCTCCTGCCGAGTCTTGCATCGGGGATGATCCCCAAGATGGAGGCGTGCCTCAATGCCCTCTACGGCGGGGTGGCCCAAGCGCACGTGATCGACGGCCGGATCCCGCACGCGCTGCTGCTCGAGATCTTCACCGATATCGGCTCAGGTACCGCCATCAACGGCGATGATTTCGAGCACTCGGTCTCGACGATGCCGCTTCCAGAGCTTGGGTGGAACCCGTTAGGAGTACGGACGTGACCTGGCAGGACGATTACGGACGCGATCTCGTTGGTGTTTTCGGCACGCCGCAGCGCCTCCTCGTGCGCGGCGAGGGATGCTACGTGTGGGATGCGGACGGGAAGAGGTACCTCGACCTTCTCGCGGGGATCGCCGTCAACGCGCTCGGGCATGCGCACCCTGCGCTCATCGAGGCGCTGAGCACCCAGGCGGCGACCCTCGCGCACGTCTCGAACTTCTTCGCGACCCCGCCCCAACTCGAATTGGCGGCCACGCTCAAGAAGTACGGCGACTTCCCGGAAGGCTCAAAGGTATTCTTCACGAACTCGGGCGCCGAGGCCAACGAGGCCGCGATCAAGCTGTCGTTGCGACACCGGCCGGGTGGGCGCCTGATTGCGCTCGAGAATTCCTTCCACGGGCGCACGCTTGGCTCGCTCTCGATCACGTTCAAGCCGGCCTATCGCGAGCCGTTCGCCCCGATGACGGGCAATGTCACGTTCGTTCCGGCGAACGATGTGGATGCTCTCGCCGCAGAACTGGACGAGACGGTTGCTGCGGTGTTCGTCGAAATCATTCAGGGTGAGGCAGGAGTTCGCGCCGTCGATCGTGACTACCTCCGCGCAGCGCAGCGGCTGGCCCACGAGGCCGGCGCGTTGCTGGTCGTGGACGAGGTTCAGACTGGTGTGGGACGCACAGGCCGCTGGCTCGCGCACGAAGGGTTCCTCGAGCCCGATGTGGTCACCCTGGCGAAGGGCTTGGCTGGGGGCGTTCCGATCGGCGCCGTGATCGCGCGGCCGAGCGCATCGAACCTACTCGCGCCCGGCCAGCATGGCACCACCTTTGGCGGCAACCCGCTCGCGGCGGCCGCAGCCCTCGCCGTGACGCGCGAAGTGCACGCGCTCATGCCCCACGTAGCAGAGCTCGGTGAGGTGTGGCGTGGCGATCTCGCCGCCGTACCAGGAGTGACAGAGGTGCGCGGGGAGGGCCTGTTGATCGCCGTCGATCTGGATCGGCCCGCAGCGCCCGTGCAGGCTGCGCTCCTCGACGCGGGCTTCATCACGAACGCCGTGGCGGCCACCACGCTCCGCCTCGCCCCGCCGCTCATCCTGACGCGCGAGCAGGCGGACAGCTTCACGACCACCCTCCGGAGCATTCTGGAGGCACCAACAGAAGGAGAACGTGGATGAAGGATCGCGTGGTTCTTGCCTATTCGGGCGGACTCGACACATCCGTCGCGATTGGATGGATCAAGCAGGCGACCGGCATGGATGTTATCGCCGTCGCCGTTGATCTCGGGCAGGGGGGCGAAGACCTCGACATGATCCGGCAGCGAGCGCTCGATTGCGGCGCGATCGAGGCCTACGTGGCTGACGCGCGGGACGAGTTCGCCGCTGAGTACTGCATGCCGGCGCTCAAGACGAATGCGCTCTACATGGATTCCTACCCGCTCGTCTCGGCGCTCTCGCGGCCCGTGATCGTGAAGCACCTCGTGCGCGCGGCGCGCCAGTTTGACGCATCCACCGTGGCGCATGGCTGCACGGGCAAAGGCAATGACCAGGTGCGTTTCGAGGTGGGCATCACCTCGCTGGCGCCCGAGTTGAAGTGCATCTCCCCGGTGCGGGACTTGGCGCTGACACGCGATCGCGCGATTGACTACGCAGAGACGCACTCGCTGCCGATTGAGACGACCAAGAGCAACCCGTTCTCGATCGATCAGAACGTGTGGGGGAGGGCTGTTGAGACCGGCTTCCTCGAGGACATCTGGAATGCGCCCACCAAGGATGTGTACTCCTACACGGA
>JAKDIE010000247.1 GCA_030450655.1 Ruaniaceae bacterium | reverse complement strand
CGTCCGTCTTCATCCATACCACTTAGTGAACAGACCTCTGGGGCGGGCCGTCAAGAATGACTCCCACCAGGGCAGTGAGGCAGCGGCACGTTAGTGTAGGAGCACCACGAACAGCGCAAGGAGGCCCCGTGGCTCTCACCCACACACTCGGGCAGGACGGCATCCTCAGGATCATCCTCGCCCGGCCACACCGGCTCAACGCCGTCAACGAAGAGTTGGCGCGCGGATTCGCCGAGGCCGCAGGCCTCACATCGAAGGGCGGGGTACGCGCGGTCCTGCTCGCAGGGGAAGGGCCCGCCTTCTGCGCGGGCGGCGACGTGATCGCCATGGCCACCGAGACCGGGAGCGGGGAGAACCTCACGCGCCTTGCCCACGTGATCAATCGCGGCCTCCTGGCACTGCTCGAATCCAGTGTTCCTGTGGTGGCGGCGGCACACGGCACGACGGCGGGTGGCGGGCTCGGGCTGCTTCTCGCCTCGGACTATGCGATAGTCGGGCACAACTCTCGGATCGGCGCACTTTACTCCAATATCGGGCTCACGCCGGACCTCTCCGTGACAGCGCTCCTCGGGCGCGCCGTCGGCGAAAGACGTGCCTTGCAGTTGCTGCTGAGCGACACGATGCTGAGCGCGCAGCAGGCACGTGAGTGGGGTCTCGTGGCCGAAGTGGTGGGTAGTGCGGAGATGACGCCCGGAGAAATCGCAGCGGCAGTCCGGGCTCGCGCCGAGGAAGTCGCAGCGGCGTGGGCCTCCGGCGCGAACGGCGCGTATGGCCAGGCGAAGCGCCTCGTGCGCTCGCGCCCCACGAGAACGCTGGCGGAGCAACTCGAGGAGGAGGCCCGCAGCATCGGGGCCGCCTTCGACACCCCGGACGCACGCTCACTCATCCAGGCGTTCGCCGCGCGAACGGGGGCACGTTCATGACCAGCCAACGCACGCTCGAAGGACGCACCTTCCTCATCTCCGGCGGCAGCCGCGGGATCGGCCTCGCGATCGCACTGCGCGCGGCGCAGGACGGCGCCAATATCGTGTTGCTGGCGAAGACGGATCAGCCGCACCCGCGCCTGCCCGGCACCGTCCACACGGCCGCGGATGAGATCCTCGCCGCCGGTGGCCACGCCCTCGCCGTCGTGGGGGACGTGCGCGAGGACGGCGATATCGAGCGTGCGGTCGCGGCCGCCGTCGAGGCATTCGGCGGGATCGACGCCGTGATCAACAACGCCAGCGCGATCGATCTCTCGCGGACCACGGACCTGGATCCCAAGCGTTATGACTTGATGGCGGACGTCAACGTGCGTGGGACGTTCATGCTCACGCGCGCCGCGCTCCCGCACTTGCTGCGCAGCGAGAATCCGCACATCCTCACGCTCTCGCCGCCGCTGAACCTCGCGCCGCGCTGGCTCGGAGCGCACGTGGGCTACATGCTGGCGAAGTACGCGATGACGCTGGCGACCCTCGGTTTCGCCGAAGAGTTCGCCGCGGACGGCGTGGCCGCCAACACCCTCTGGCCCCGCACCACCATCGCAACGGCCGCGGTGCAGAATCTTCTAGGTGGCGATCGCTTGATGGCGGTGAGCCGCACCCCGCAGATCTATGCAGACGCGGCCTACCTCGTGCTCACGGCACAGGCGACGGAGATGACCGGCAAATCACTGCTCGTCGAAGATGTGCTGGCGGAGGCCGGAATCACCGATCTCGCGAAATATGCCGCCGTGCCGGGAACCCCGGACAGCGCGCTCTTCCCTGACATTTTCCTCTGAGCGGCCAAATGGAGCCGCCTATCGGACTCGAACCGATGACCTGCTGTTTACAAGACAGCTGCTCTACCAACTGAGCTAAGGCGGCGCACCGCGGCAGTGCCGCGGCCACCATACTAGGCGAGGATTACTCGCCGGTAATCATCGCGCGGATGGCGCCGGCTTCCTGCCACTCACCCGTGAGTTGCGTGCCATCAACGATGACCGTGGGCGTGCCGCTGAAGCCGTCTGCACGGAACTGCAAGGTCGAAGCTGTGAGCCACTCGTTGTACGTGGCGTCCGCGAATCGATCCACCACGTCCTGTGGCACGCCAACGCCGCTAGCGATTTCGCCGATCTCCGCCAGACTGGGGAGCACGTAGTCCGCCGTGTCCTGCGTCTCGATGTACCGGTTGTAGACCTCGTAGAAGGCAGTGAAGAGCGCGTTGTTGAAGGACAGGAAATGCTCCGGAGAGTATTCGGCCACCGTGGCGGCCGCGTTCGCGGCCTGGACGGTGAAACCATCCGCATCCGTGCTGAGCAGCGTGAGGGGGTGCATCTTTAATGTGATGAGCCCCTCCTCGGCCATCGCAGAGAGATCTTCGGCGTTGATCTCCTCGAATATGGCGCAATAGTGGCATGTGAAGTCCAGGTACACGTCCACCACGGGCGCCCCCTCATTCACGGTGCCCGCCGCGAGGCTGGAACCGATCGAGATACCACCCTTTTCGTCCGCGCCGGCGGGAGCATCAACGCCGTCGAGATGTGACTTGCTCGCGTTCGCGACGATCGCCCACACCGCGAGCGCCACCAGCAGGACGAGCAGAACCGCGCCGCCGATCATGAGCATGCGATTGCGCTTCTCACGCTTCTCCTGCTCTAGCTGCAGTTTGCGTGCCTTCTCGCGCGCAATCTCGCGCCGCTCAACCTTCGTCAGTCTCTCTGCCATGCGCACTAGCGTAACCGAGAAAACCGGTAGTTGAACAATCAATCACGGCCACGCGATGAGCCCGGGAACCGGGGCCCCCGCGAGCGGACTCCAGTTCGTTCCGACACCGTTGAGCACCATTACGACGGCGACCCCCGCCACCCCCAGGGACAACAGCACCAGGGCGATTCTCATGAAGCGCATCGGGAAGAGGTCCCGCACCGCCAGACGCGCCCCTTCACGGGCGGGCAGGGAGCCTGGACCCCACCACACAAAAAACGTAGTGAACGAAGACGCGACCCACAGGAATGGCGCTGCCGGAACGGGAACAAGTTGCGACGGCGCCAGGTAGAGGACTGCCCACGCCAGCGCGAGCGCGAAGGCCATCGTCAGGACCACCACAATCGCCGAGCCGATGAAGTGCCACGGGATCAGCGCGATGGTGCGCGCGCCGTCGCGC
>JAKDIE010000246.1 GCA_030450655.1 Ruaniaceae bacterium | reverse complement strand
TGCGGTGGCGCCTCCACCGCCGTGCGTTCGGGCGCCGGCTCCACCGCGAGCTTCTGCGGCGCGGCCTCAACGGCGGGTGTGGTGGGCATGGTGGGCTCGTTAGAAGTGACCACTGTGTTGACTCCTCGGTCGTATGGCGCAGTCTGCGCCCGCGTATTGCTCAACTGAGTCTAGCGGCGATCCTGGCCGTACGAATTAGGCTAGGACCATGAGCCTTGTTCGAGTAGTCGCCGATGTCTTCGCTGAGAACTGTTACGTGGTGATTTCTGAGGGCCGCGCCCTCGTGATCGACCCCGGCGCGGGGACAGCCGCCACCGTCCATCATCACATCGAGGAGGCAGGGGCCACCCTCGAAGCGGTACTCCTGACCCACGGCCATCCGGATCACACCTGGGACGCCGCGACGCTCGCCGGTGATCTGCCCGTCTACGTGCCCGCTCCGGATCTGTACCGGTTGGACGATCCGCTGGGTGTTCGCAACACCGCGCTGAGATCCGTCCTGACCGATCAGCTCGTTTCACTCTTTGGCGAGCCCTGGACGCGCCCGGCGAACGTGCTCGAGGTGCCACCCGCCCTCTTCGAGGGCAGCGGCGCCACCATCGCCGGTGTTCCGCTGCGCGCGATTCCCGCTCCCGGCCACACGGAGGGGTCAACCCTCTACCTCACGGAAGGCACCTGGGACGACGGCGTCGGCTCCTGGGTAGGAAAGTCCGCGGGCACCGCGCCCCTCGCCTTCTCCGGGGACGTCATCTTCAAGCAGGGAATTGGCCGCACGGATTTGCCCGGTGGCGACGAGAACGTGATGGCATGGACGCTCCGCACGCTGCGTTCGGTGATCAACCCGCGAACCTGGCTCCTGCCCGGGCACGGCCCCGGTACTACGATGGCGGAGGAACTGGCGTCCAATCCGTTCCTGAGATAGCTAGGAGCTTCATGCCTCGCGCAACCCTGTCCGGATTCCCCGAACTCACGCCGTCAGAACGCGTCGTGGAGCAGCACGTGCTCGATCACGTGCGCCGCACCTTCGAACTGCACGGCTTCGCCGGGATCGAGACTCGCGCTGTCGAGCCCCTCGAGTCTCTGCTGCGCAAGGGTGAGACCTCCAAGGAGGTGTACGTCCTCAGCCGCCTCCACGATGCGCCGGATGCCACGCGCGATCGCCAACTCGCTCTGCATTTCGATCTCACGGTTCCCTTCGCGCGCTACGTGCTTGACCACACGGGCGCTCTCGCCTTCCCGTTTAAGCGCTACCAGATCCAGAAGTCCTGGCGTGGCGAGCGCCCGCAAGAGGGCCGCTTCCGCGAATTCACCCAGGCCGATATCGACGTCGTCGGGCAGGATTCTTTGCCGTTCCAGTTCGAGGTGGATGTGGCGCTCGTGATGTGCGAGGTGCTTGCCGGGCTGCCGGTGGGCGGTTTCACCATGCGGGTGAACAATCGCAAACTGTGCGACGGCGCATACCAGGCGGCGGGCATCGTGGATCGCGAAGGCACCCTGCGTGTGATCGATAAGCTCGCAAAGATCGGGCCGGCGGGGGTCACTGCGGAGCTGACGGCGCTGGGCCTCACCGAGGAGCAGGTCGATTTCGCGTTGGCGCTGGCCTCGATCCGTACCCGGGATACGTCCTTCGTGGAGCAGGTGCGGGCCCTCGCGGGCAGCAACGAGACCCTCGAGGAGGGGCTGGCCGAGCTGGCCGCCCTGATCGAGGGTGGCGACTCCCGGCACATGATGGCGGATCTCTCGATCGCCCGCGGCCTCGACTACTACACCGGCACGGTCTATGAGGTCACCCTCGACGAGCGTGAGGGCCTTGGCGCGATCTCGGCGGGAGGCCGTTACGATTCGCTGGTCACCGATGGCAAGCGCACCTTCCCCGGCGTGGGGCTGTCTCTCGGGATCACCCGGCTCGTGGGCGCGCTGCTCGCGGGCAACGAGGCCACCCGCGCCGTTCCCACGGCAGTGCTCGTAGCGGTCACCTCCGCGGAATCCCACGCGCAGTCCCGCCGCGTGGCGGCCTCCCTTCGCGCCCGCGGCATCCCCACCGAGGTGATGGCCTCCGCCGAGAAGTTCGGCAAGCAGATTCGTTACGCCGATCGCCGCGGTATCCCGTTCGTGTGGTTCCCCGAGACCTCCGAGGTGAAGGACATCCGCTCCGGAGAACAGGTCCTTGCAGATCCGGAGGCTTGGACCCCTCCCGTCGGCGATCTCTGGCCCCGTGTGGTGCAGAGCTAAATGGATCTTGCCGAATGCTTGGGACGGTTGCGGGACGCGCTCTCGGACGCGGCGTTCCCGATCCCGCCGCACTCGGGGCGCAGTGACCGCGATCGCCTGATCCGCCAACTCGACGATTACGTGATCCCGCGCGTCGAAAGTCTTGAGGCGCCGCTGCTCGCCGTGGTGGGCGGTTCCACCGGCTCGGGAAAGTCCACCGTGGTCAACTCCCTGATCGGACGGCAGGTCTCCGCATCCTCGGCTATCCGGCCCACCACCCGTCGTCCGCTGCTCTTGCATCATCCCGACGACGCCGCCTGGTTCTCGGGGGCTCGTGTGCTTCCCGGGCTTGCCCGCATCCGCGGCGGCGAAGGTCCCGCGCTGAGTGGCCTCGAACTGCTCGCCGTCCCCGAACTGCCCTTCGGCCTCGCCCTGGTGGATGCGCCGGATGTCGATTCGGTAGTGGACGCCAACCGTGCCCTCGCGGACCAACTGCTTGAGGCCGCGGACTTATGGATCTTCGCCACCACCGCCGCGAGATACGCAGACGCCGTGCCGTGGGAGTTCCTGGCACGCGCCCAGGGGCGCAACGCCGTCGTCGCCCTGATCCTGAACCGGGTGCCACACGAGGTGCGCGGAGAGATCGAGGGCGATTTCACGCGTCTGCTCGGTGAAGCGGGGCTCGGCTCCTCGCCCGTATTCACGATCGAGGAGCAGCACCTTGCGGAGGGCCTCCTACCCGGAACCGCCGTGGCGCCCATTCGCGGGTGGCTGCACGCACTGGCGGCAGACGCGGCGTCCCGCGCCCGGGTGGCGAAGCAAACGCTCGGCGGTGCCATCGAGGCTGCGCTGGTGACCTCGCGCAGCATCGCCGTGCACGCACGGGCCCAGGTGGAAGGCATCGATCTTCTCGCGGAC
>JAKDIE010000245.1 GCA_030450655.1 Ruaniaceae bacterium | reverse complement strand
TTTGGCGCGGCGCGGGAGCGCGCCGCGAGAGGCGGCCGTGCACCCAGTAACCCATTCCCGTGACCACGCCGAGTGCCTGCTCGTTGCCGGTGAGCTCGTGGGCGTCGATGAGTCCCGCCATGATCTTGTGGCAGGTGTAATACGGAGCCCAGATCTCGCCGTAGGGCGCGAGCGCCTCGAGTCTCGAGAACTGCCACTCGCCGTAGGCGGCGAGAAAGCCTGGGTGTGAGTAACTGCCCGTTGCCGCGAGCGCCCGCTGCACCTCCGCCAGGCCCGTCACGAGCGCGTCAACCTTCGTGTGAAGCGCGGCGTCGCCGGTGGACGCGGCAGCGAGCGCCAGCATCGAGAGGAAGTGGCCGGCGTAGTGGCCTCTCAGCAGGTTCGCGGTGGGCGCGTTCTCGCGGCCCGGGTAATCGTGCTCGCTCCAGGGCTTCTCGTCAGGATGCCCAACGTCCTCCCACGTGCCGGGTGGGAGCGCGCCGCGCGTATCGATGCCCGCATTCGCGCGAAAGACGGCCAGGAGGCGATCTACCGGGTACACACGGGCGAGGTGCAACATCTCAGAACGTGCCCGCTCGAACACGCTCCCCTCGCCGAGGTAGACAGCGCCCGGTTCAAGAGGCCGGACGCGAGGCTCGATCATGGGATGGCCACGACGTCACGAGCCTGCATGCAACTGCCGCAGCGCCCACTCCTCAACGCCAGCCGCATCGATGGGGAGGGCGCAGGAGAGGACCTCGGCGCCGTCGTCGGTCACGAGCAGGTCATCCTCAAGGCGCACCCCGATGCCTCGCAGTTCCGGAGGGAGCGTCAGATCATTGGCGTGGAAGTACAGTCCCGGTTCCACAGTCATGACGACTCCTGGCTCGAGATCGGCACCCATGTAGTCCTCGTACTCGGCGTGGCTGCAATCGTGCACGTCAAGCCCCAGGTGGTGCCCGATGCCGCAGGCGAGGTAGCGGCGGTGCTGCTGACCGCGAGGCGAGAGCGCCTCGTCCACCGAGACCGGCAGAAGGCCCCAATCGTGGAGCCCGCGCGCGATCACCTCCATCGCCGCGAAGTGGAAATCGAGGTATTCGGTGCCGGGGCGCACCTGCGCCATGCCGGCCCGGTGCGCCTCTTCCACGAGATCGTGCACCGCGCGTTCGGCGGCGGTGAATGTGCCTGAGGCCGGGAGAGTCCGCGTGATATCGGCGGTGTAGAGGGAGCGCGCCTCCACCCCCATATCGAGAAGGAGCGCCGCGTGCGGCAGGATCGGGCCGTCGCCGCGGTTCCAGTGCAGGATGGGCGCGTGCGGTCCGGAGCCAGCGATCGTCGCATACCCCACGCCGTTGCCGTGGGTGCGCGCGTGGCGGTCAAAGGTGCCCTGGAGCCACCGCTCGTTCAGGCCCTCCCTGATCGCGCGCGGCACCTCCCTCATCACCGCAGCGAATCCGGCGATCGTCAGATCCACAGCCTCGCGCAGTTGCGCGATCTCCCACGCATCCTTCACCATCCGCAGCCGCGAGAGTTGCCGGTCCAGTTCGGCCGAGTGCGGCGCACCGAGTGTCACGGCGAGATCGGCATGGACCGACGCCGCCGCGAGCCCTGCTCTGAGAGTGACGCCCTCGAGCGCGTCCAGGGGCGAAACGTCGAGCCCTAGCGCCTCGCTCCACTCACGAATCCCAGGAGAAGCACCCACCCATAGCTCGCCGTGGTTGGCGTTCGCGAAGAAGCCCACGTCCCCTGGCCGGAATGGAAGCGGCATGTGAAGCGTGGCGTCGTGCCCTCCGGGCACGGCGCGCATCACGAGCGTGGCATTTTCCACTTGGCACCCGGTGGCCCACACGAAGTCGCTATTCGCGCGAAACTCGTACTCGGAATCGTCGTTACGGGTGGGCGCCACACCCGAGGAGAGTACGAGGTCCCGGCCCGGGAAGCGCTCGCTCAGGCGGCGGCGGTGAGCGGCGGCCGCCCCGGCAGCCCCCGGCACGAGGGAGGGGCGCGTCTCTACTTCTGCCCAACCCTCGGCGATGAAGGAACGGAACGCCGGAACCTCGGCCAATCTCGGGTAGCGGGTCCCCGCGTACGGTGGGCGAGTACGAAGCGTCATAGTTCTCCTCCGAGCCGATCGCGCACGAGTTCGCGCAACCGGCGGAGCACGCGTGCCTCCCCAATGCCATCGTGCTCGTACTCGTTGGTCACCCAGTACTGGGAATGTCCCACGCGCGAGAGCGTGTCCAGTTGCAGCCCGGCGTCCACGAACATGTCATCGAAGTACACGGCCGCGGCGATGGGCACGTCATTGGCGGCGAGGCGATCGAGATCGTACAGGCGCGGCCATTCGGCCCGCTCGGAGAGCCGCTGGGCGGCGTCCTTGAACCCGCGTAGCAGGCGAACCTCCTCGAACATCCACGGGAACGCCATCTCGCCGGTGAACAGCAGCGGCCGCTGTTCGCTGCCAAACTCTGGCCTCGTGTCCCGTTCGCGCTGCGCCGCCCAGGCGGTCGGGCCGCTCGCGCCATCGCCGTAGATGGACTCCTGCAGTGTCCAAAACAGTGGATTTCCGGCCGACGACGTGCGCGCAAGCACGCTCGAAAGGAAGCCTTCGGAGAGGCGATCCGGGCGAATGAACGCCTCCTCCACGAGCCAGTGCAGCCGCTCGTACCCGGGGAGCATTCCCAAATCGAGCCCCACGGTCTGGAAGCGATGCACGGTGAGACGATCGCCGTCGGGCAGCCTCACATCGTTCTGCTGCAGGTGATCGGCGATGCGCGCCACGCGCCTCACATCCGCCGGGAAGCGCCGGTAGAACTCGGCGTTCTTCGCCGCGACGCGCGTGAACGTGCGGCGGTAGACCTCCTGCGCATTCGCGGGCGTGCCCGGGATCCCACCGCACACGTAGCAGGCCGTCAGCGCCTCCGGTGCGTGCGAGAGATACGCGAGAGTGAGCCACCCGCCGTAGCTCTGGGCGAGGATCGCCCAGCGCCGCCCACGATAGACGGACTCCCGGACTCGCTCCAGATCACGCACGATCGAATCGGCCCGGAAGCAGGCGAGATACTCGGCCCCGTGCTCGCCCTGCTCGGCAACGAGCCGCGCGTCGATGGGCGTGCTGCGTCCCGTGCCGCGCTGATCCACGAGGATTACCCGGTA
>JAKDIE010000244.1 GCA_030450655.1 Ruaniaceae bacterium | reverse complement strand
CGAGGATCTCGTGGCGGATCTGCGGGCCGTGCGCGGCGACGGCGTCATCCTGATCACCGAGATGCTGCCCCGGCCGGACATCGTGGCACTGTTGACGGCAGCGACAACGTTCGTGACGCCGTCGGTCTATGAGCCACTCGGAATCGTGAACCTTGAGGCGATGGCCGTGGGGGTTCCGGTGGTGGGGACCGCGACAGGCGGCATCCCCGAGGTGATCGTGGAGGGTGAGACGGGCTACCTCGTGCCGATCGAACAGGTGCAGGACGGAACGGGAACACCGATCGACCGCGAGCAGTTCGAGGCGGATCTCGCCGCCGCGCTGATCAAGATGCTCTCGGATCCGGAGCGCGCCGCCGAGATGGGGCGCAAGTCCCGCATCCGCTGCGAAGAGCACTTCTCGTGGGACGTGATCGGCGGGCGGACCGTCACGGTCTACGAGGATGCCGCGCGCTCGGTAAGTTAGGGGCATGACCTCCGTTCTCACCTTCACGAATGTATCCGTGCGCCGCAGTGCGAAGTCGATCCTCAGCCACATCACATGGGCCGTGGAGGAGGGCGAACGCTGGGTGATCCTCGGCCCGAACGGCGCGGGGAAAACCACCGTGGTGCAGCTGGCAGCGGCACGCATGTACCCGAGCAGCGGGACCGTGGACGTGCTGGGTGAGCGGCTCGGGCGCGTGGACATCGCCGAGTTGCGCACGCGCGTGGGCCTCGCGTCCTCCGCACTGGCTGACCGGATCAATCCTTCCGAGCGCGCCCTCGACGTGGTCCGTACCGCCGCATGGGGGATGACGGGACGCTGGCGCGAAGAGTACGAGGACTTCGATACGGAGCGTGCGCAGGCACTCCTCGAGATGTTTGGCGTGGGAGAGTTCGCGGCGCGACGCTTCGGGACCTTGTCGTCCGGGGAAAGGAAGCGTGTCCAGGTGGCGCGCTCCCTGATGAGTGACCCCGAGTTGCTGATCCTCGACGAGCCCGCCTCGGGCCTGGACCTCGGCGGGCGGGAGACCCTCCTGAGAGCCCTATCCGAGTTGGCGCGCGATCCGATGGCACCGATTACGGTGCTCGTGACCCACCACGTGGAGGAGATCCCGCCGGCGTTCACGCACGGGCTGCTGCTGCGCGACGGTGCCGTGGTGGCGGCGGGGCCGCTGCCCGAGGTGATGACTGCCGCGCGCCTGAGCGAGGCGTTCGGGCTGCCACTGGCGGTCACGGCGGATTCCGGCCGGTACACGGCCAGGGCGGTGTGACCTAGCCGATAGACTGTCACCATGTGGATGTGGTGGCTCGCCGTCGGACTGATCGTTGGCGTGGTCGAAATGCTGACCGTCGACTTCATCTTCATCATGTTCGTGGGCGGCGCGCTCGCGGCGATGATCGTGGCGCTGCTCGGGGCGCCGCTCTGGATGCAGGTGGTGGTATTCGCAGTCGTCTCCGTGGCGCTGCTGCTGCTGGCCCGCCCGCCGGTGAAGGCGTGGGTAGCCCGCACCACTCCCGATATCCTCACGAACGCGCAGGCGCTCGTGGGCGCGGATGCGCGCACGCTCGTCGAGGTCACCGAGACAGGTGGCCGCATCAAGATGCGCGGTGAGGTGTGGACGGCCCGCACCGAGATCCCGGGGGACGTGATCCCGCCAGGCACGGACGTCGTCGTCGCCCAGATTGACGGGGCGATCGCGGTCGTGACGCGGCCGCAGCCAAATTACTAGGAACTGACGAGACTACCGAGGAGAAGGAATATGCAACCAGGTCAGATAGTCGGCGGAATACTGCTGATACTCATCATCATCTTCATCGTGGTGGCCATCGGCCGCGCGGTGCGAATCGTGCCCCAGGCGGTGGCGCTGATTGTGGAGCGGCTCGGGCGGTTCCACGTCGTGTTCTACGCCGGTCTGCACTTCCTCATCCCATTCGTGGACCGCGTGCGCGCCGGCGTTGACCTGCGCGAGCAGGTGGTCTCCTTCCCGCCGCAGCCCGTGATCACCTCGGATAACCTCGTGGTCTCGATCGATACGGTGATCTACTTCCAGGTGACCGATCCGAAGTCCGCCACGTACGAGATCGCCAACTACATCACCGGTATCGAGCAGCTCACCGTCACCACTTTGCGTAACGTGATCGGTTCGATGGATCTCGAGCAGACCTTGACATCGCGCGATCAGATCAATGGTCAGCTGCGCGGCGTGCTCGACGAAGCCACCACTAAGTGGGGTATCCGCGTGAACCGCGTGGAGCTCAAGGCGATCGATCCGCCACCCTCGGTACAGGGCTCGATGGAGCAGCAGATGCGTGCCGAGCGTGACCGCCGCGCCACGATCCTCACCGCGGAGGGAGTCAAGCAGTCGCAGATTCTGACCGCCGAGGGTGAGAAGCAGTCCGCGATTCTGCGAGCCGAGGGCCAGGCTCAGGCCGCGATCCTGAAGGCGCAGGGTGAGTCCCGCGCGATCCTCCAGGTCTTCGACGCGATCCACCGGGGAAACCCCGATCCGAAGCTGCTCGCGTACCAGTACCTGCAGAAGCTGCCGGAAATCGCCAATGGCACCTCCTCCAAGCTGTGGGTGATTCCGGCCGAGTTCACCGCGGCGCTGTCCTCGATCACGAGCGCGCTCGGGGGAGAGGTGGGAACCGGTGGCGGAGTGTCCGAGAGTTCGCCCGTGGTGTTTGACGACGGCGAGATCGTGAACGAGCTGGCCGATACGAACCTCCAGGATCCTTCCGAGGCGCTGGCCGAGGCGCGTGGCGAGTCCGCGCGTGCGGCTGCGGACGCGACCGATGCGGGCGTGGGCAGCGGCATGCCGTTCTCCCGCGATGTCGAGGTGGGCCAGCGGCCCGACGGTGTCGCAGAGCCCCCCGCCGCGGCTGAGCCACCGGCTGAGGACGAGGGGCGCTTCCGTCCTTGATCGTCCCGCTTGAGGACCCGGCCGACCCTCGGGTGGCCGAGTACACCTCGCTGACTGACGTTGCGCTGCGCACGAAGGTGGAGCCCGAGCAGGGGCTCTACCTCGCGGAGTCGTCGAACGTGATTCGCAGGGCGGTGGCCGCCGGTCACCGCCCGCGCTCCTTCCTCATGGCGCCACGCTGGCTGGAGTCGATGCGCGATGTCCTGATCGCCGTCGGGGGTGATGCCGATGGCGGCGGCG
>JAKDIE010000021.1 GCA_030450655.1 Ruaniaceae bacterium | reverse complement strand
CGCGTCCGCTAGCGCCGCTCCGGCGCTCACGATCGTGAGGCTCGCGAGGGGGCTCCCCGCGGGTGTCGCACGGAGCGCGTCGAAGCTGTACCGCGCGAGCACTGCGCCCTCAACGGCCGCCCGCACATCCCCCGCATCCACTGCCCCAGCAAGGACGACGGCGATCGTTACCAGATCGCCCGCCCGGCGGGACGCGAGCCCCACGGCGTCGCGAACTGCGGCCGCGTGCGCATCCGCATTGGTCACGAAACGCGTCGCATCGGAGGCGCCCTCTCCCACACCGGCGAGCAGCACTACCGGAGATCCGGGTAGCGCGAGGAGATCGCCGGGTCCACCAGCGAAGCCGAGCGCCGCCAATTGTTCCACCGTCACGACCCCGCCCGCTGGGGCTTCGCCCGGGGCGAGAACGTAGATTACCGCTTGGGCGCCGTCGGGCAGAGAATCCTCCACCGCGACCGGGATATCTCGAGCGGCGCGATATCCGCGCAGAATTCGATCCTGGAGAGTCATGTCGCTACTCATTTCATTCACACTCAGAAGAACAGGCCAACAAGCAGGAGCACCAGAACGATCCCGAGCTGGACCCCCATGATCTTGCCGATCCACTTGATGTAGACGTTGAAGCCCACCCTCGCCAGCGCGAGCCCCGCGATCAGGAGCGCGTTGAACGGCAGGAGCAGGTTCAGCCATGCGCCCATGGTGGCGTACGTGGAGATTACGAGTGAGCGGTCCACGCCGGCGAAGTCACCGAGCGGCGCCAGGATCGGCATCACCAGTGCCATTCCGGCGGAGCCCGAACCCACGAAGATCCCGAGCGGCACGGAGACGATCGCGAGAAGCAGGATGAAGAGCCACGAGGAGCGGCCAGCCACGAAGCCCTCCATGCCGGAGAGGATCGTGTCGATGGTCTGGGTGTTGGTCATGATGATGGACACGGACTTCGCAAGCACCACGAGGGCCGCGGGGCCCGAGAAATCGGCGACGCCTTGGAGGAACTGCGATCCGATCTCGCGTTCCCCGAGCCGTCCCACCATGCCGATCACGATCGCCATGACCAGGAAGAGGACCGTCATCTCGGGCAGCCACCAACCGAGCTCCCACGCGAACGGCACAACCTCGTACTCGCCCGTGTAGTCGTTCGCAGCCGCGTTGCCGAGGATCGCGCCCCACGGGATGATCGAGAACGTCATCAACGCGAACGTGAACGCCACGAGGCCAATGATGACGTTGTGGCGTTTGGTGAGAGGCTCGACCACGTCGTGCCCACCGCTCGAGAGCATCGCCATGTCCTGCTCGTCAAACCCGATGAGAGACGCCGAAGGATCGGCCTTGACCTTCTTCGCGTAGCGCAGCAGCCACCAGATGAAGACCGCCATCACCACCACGAGGATCACCAGGCGCAGCACGATGCCGTCACCCATCGTGACGCCGGCGCGGTCCGAGGCCACGCCGATGCGGAAGGGGTTCACCGTGGAACCGATGATGCCCATGAACGGGGCCACAGTCACAACGCCGACCACGACGAGCCTGTCGTATCCAAGCCCCAACATCAAGGGGATCATCAGGGCGTAGAAGCCGAGGGTCTCGTCCGACCAACTCATCACCGATCCGAGGATTCCGAAGAGCACGCAGAGCATGATGATCAGGAGCGGTCCGCGGGTGGAGAAGCGGCGCGCCAGGTGGGAGATCCCGATGTTGAGTGCGTTGGTCTTGAAGACCACGGTCATGAACCCGCCGATGGCGAGGATGAACAGGAACACGGGAGCGGTGCCGAAGAGGAACCCCACGTTCCACGGGCCCACCATCAAGGTGTCGAGATCGCGCACGCCGTAGAGAGCATTGACTGGAGACTCCAGCAGGATCACGAGGCGGTCCATGAATGTGTGGCCCAAGTCCACAGTCTCGAAGGATCCGGGGATCGGGTTACCGGCCTCGTCCGAGCGGTAGTTCCCCGAGGGGAGGATGAAGGTCATCAGCCAGACGCCGAGAATAACCCACAGGAGGATGGTCCACGGGCCTGGGAAGCCCTTCTTTGGCTTCTTTTCCGGAGTGACCTTACTTTCGACGTCTGCTGCGCTCATTGCGGTACCTTTTCGACGTTGGATCGGCATCAATCAGCCACGCTGATCATCGCATGATTCTGACATATGTCGAGTCTCTTTTCCGTATCGATTCACAACGCCATCTCGACCACGCATGAGGCACCCACAACCCAGGGTGGTCAATGGTTCGGGGGCGAGCGCCGCCGTCGGGCCGCCGTCGGGCCAAAACCGCCGAAACTTCGACCACCCTCGGGGAGGTGACAGGCCCAGGGTGGTCAGAGTTCGGCCGATTTCCGGTACCGCAGGGTACCGCAGGGAGAAAACCCCCGAAACTTCGACCACCCTCGGGGAGGTGACAGGCCCAGGGTGGTCAGAGTTTGGCTACTTTCGAGTGCCGCGGACTACCACAGGGAGGAAACCGCCGAAACTTCGACCACCCTCGGGAGGTGACAGGCCCACGGTGGTCGGATGCGCCCGCGCGCCGGTCCCAGGTGCGGCTAGAGCAGGTCCCGCCGCAGCTCCCCGGGCGAGCGCGCCGAAAGTAGCCCGGGGGCGACGTCGAACACCGTCTTTGCGCCGTGATCCCCCGCCGCGCTCATGCGGGCTGCGGCCCGCGCGTACGCGACGAGCACGCTCGCCGTGAACTCGGGATTCGAATCGAGCGCGAGTTGATACTCGATCACCTGCGCGTTGCCTTCGGAGGTGGTGGCACTGCGGATCACGAACCCGCCGTGCGGCATCCCTTGGTGGCTCCGCTCGAACTCGGCGGAGTCGATCACGTGCACGGTCGTCTCGTACGGCTCGAAGTAATCGGGCATCGCCACGATCTCGGCGCGGACAGTCTCGGGATCGGCGCCATCAGCAAGAACCACGTAGCACTCGCGGGTATGGCGCTCCCGGGTGCTCAACTCGGGGGCCTCGCCCGCCCGAACCCGCGAGATCGCATCCTCGGAGGGGATCGTGTACTGCGCGGCCTGCACGACTCCGGGCACGCGGCGCAACGCATCCGAGTGCCCCTGGCTGAGCCCACGCCCCCAGAACGTGTACGTGGAGCCCTGCGGGAGCACCGCCTCACCAAACAATCGGTTGAGGGAGAACAGCCCCGGGTCCCACCCGCTGGAGATGATTGCCGTGGTCCCGGCGGCGCGCGCCGCGGCGTCCACGGCGGCGAAGTGCTCGGGGATGTGCGCGTGGTTGTCATAGCTGTCCACGAGCGAGTAACGCGCCGCGAGTTCGGGACTCTGGATGGGCAGATCATCGCGGGAGCCGCCGCAGAGGATCAGAACGTCGAGGTCATCCCGCCGGAAATCGAGGTCACTCATCGGGTAAACCCGCGCGCCCGCAGTCGGCACGCTCTCGGGCGCCCGGCGCGTGAACACGCCCGTGAGCGATAGATCCGGGTTGAGTCCGATCGCCGTCTCAACTCCACGCCCCAGGTTGCCGTACCCCACGATGCCGATGCGGATGCTCATGACCGTCTCCTTCTCCCCTGCTCGCGTATCTTACGGCGCGGCAGTCGCGTTGGCGGCACGGTTCCATCCCGGCGCCAGCAATTATGAGCCGTGACGAGTCCACTTTCTGCGCGAAGCGAAGCGGAGCCACTGAACCTGGGCGCAAGGTCGCTCACCCAACCGGAGCGACTTGACCCAGCATCTGGCGCGCAGCATGACCAAGGGTGCGTGGAACCATATTGCCCACCCAGCTAGACGATCCGCGCTCCCGGGCCGGGGCCGTGAGCGATGAGGCAGATCGCACCTGGCAGTCGCGCAGCGAGTTCCCCCCGCAGCGACTCGGGGTCGCCCGTGGCGAGCGCCGCGATCGTCGGGCCCGAGCCCGAGACGATCCACGGCACACCCAGCGCCTCGCATGCCGCTGCGGCCGCCCGCGCGCCCGCGTGATTGGCGAGACAGATCTCGGCGAGATCGTTTCGGGACTCGCGCAGCACTCCCGCCACATCACCGACGGCGATCATCGCCAGGAAATCCGCTCCCACCTCGGGCTGGGGCAGGCCGGGAGGCGCAGCAGCGTCGAATGCGCGAAACGCGCCGGGTGTGGAGTGGCCCTCATCCTGGGTGATGAGGACCCAGGCGTAGTCTCCCGCGGCCTCAAGGGGCGTGATGAGATCGCCGCGTCGCGTCCCCAGTGCAGTTCCACCCACGAGGATGAACGGGACATCGGCACCGAGGGTTGCGGCAATCTCCATCAACTCGTGCCCGGGCGTCGCCAGCCCCCACAGCGCGTCCAGCGCCACGAGGGTCCCCGCCGCGTCCGCGCTACCGCCGGCCATTCCCCCGGCAACGGGGATGCGCTTGGTGATCTCGATCGCGGCGCGCGGCTCGATCCCCGCGTGCGCGGCGAGCGCGCGAGCCGCGCGGATCGCGAGGTTGCTCTCACCCACCGGCAGGCTGGAGCCGAGCATCTCGAGCCTCAGCCCTGAAGCGGGGCGGGCCACCACGTCGTCGGCAATATCGAGCGCTTGGAACACCGTGGCCAGCGGGTGGTAGCCGCTCACGTCCACGGGACCAACGGCGAGGTAGAGGTTCACCTTCCCGGGCGCCAGGACCCGCACCGCACCACTCACTGCCGGGCCTCGGCGATCCGGGCGAAGTCATCGATCGAGAGGGTCTCGCCGCGCCGCTGCGGATCGATGCCGGCCGCGCGCAGGGCCTCTTCTGCGGCGGGGGCACTGCCTGCCCAACCGGCGAGCGCCGCACGGAGGGTCTTGCGGCGCTGGGCGAATGCGGCGTCCACCACAGCGAAGACCTCCTGGCGAGTCGCTGAGGTGGTGGGGGGTTCGCGCCGTGCCAGCCGCACTAGCGCCGAATCAACGTTGGGCGCTGGCCAGAACACGGCGCGCGAGATCGTCCCGGCGCGCGCAGCACTCGCCCACCATGCGGCCTTCGCCGAGGGAATCCCGTACGTGCGCGTGCCGGGGGGCTCGGCGAGGCGATCCGCGACCTCGGCCTGGACCATCACCAACACCTCATCGAGAGCGGGGAGCACCTCAAGGAGCGTGAGCAGCACGGGAGTTGCCACGTTGTACGGCAGGTTCGCCACCAGCTTGGTGGGCGTGGGTACGGGCGCGCCGTCGGGCTGGGAAAACGCATTGGGAACAGGCAGATCAGTGGGCCCGGAGATCGTCAGAGCGTCCGCGTGGAGCACGGCGAGGCGGGCCGCGGCCTCGGGCGCGAACTCGGCGATGGTCCGTGGCAGGAGGGGCGCCATCACGTCATCGATTTCGACGGCGACCACGCTCGCCCCCGCTTCCAACAGGCCCAAGGTGAGCGAGCCCAGGCCGGGGCCGACTTCGAGAACCAGATCCCCCGGCTCTACACCGGCCTCCCGGACGATGCGGCGCACCACGCCAGGATCGTGCACAAAGTTCTGGCCGAGTTGCTTGGTGGGGCGTACGCCCGCGCTCGCCGCAAGTCGCCGGATGTCGGGAGGGGTCAGCAGGCGCACAGACCAAGGGTACGCGAGAGACTCCGCGACCAAACCCACGGCGCGTTCGCGGCGGTAGCCCGTCGCTCACCGCGCGTCATGTGGACGCGCCGGCGCCGCACCCGTTCGCCCCCTCGCCGAGACTGGGCAGAGATCCAGGGGCGGTGCGGGGATGCCTTTCGACATCTTGGACAAAGACACGAAGGCGCCGCACGAGAAATCATCCCGTGCGGCGCCTTCGTGTCGAGTTGTGCGGTTAGCGCAGTCCGAGCTTGGCGGAGCAGGCCGGCCACTGGCCCCATCCCGCGCGAGCCTGGAGCACCTGCGCGCGTTGCGTCTGCTCGGCGGCGGACGCCTGCGAGGGCAGTCCCGATCCGCCCACCGAGCGCCACGTGGCCACAGAGAACTGGTACAGCCCGTGGTAGGTGCCGGATGCGCTCACGGCGGAGGGGTTACCACCGGACTCGCACTGGGCGAGACGCGCCCACACATCGCCACCAACGGCGGCGCCGCTAGAGGATGTTGACGCGGCGACCACCGGGCGAGCCTTGGTTCCCTGCTCGACGATCTTCGTGACGGGCGCCGTAGTGACCTCGTTCGAGATCTCGTTCGCCTCGACCTCTGCGCCGTCAACTGTCTTGACCGAGTAGGTGTAGGTGCGCACACCCACGGCCCCGCTCTGTACGGTCTTCGACTGGTCCTTGTACATCGAATCGCTGGTGCGCGTCTCTGTCTCGAACGCGACCTCTTCGGTCTCGGTGCGCTCGGAGTACACGATGCGCGTGACGGTCAGCAGGATCTCGCCCGCAGGGCCGGCACCAAGCGTGACCTCGTCGGTCTCCCCGAGTACCACGCCAAACGCGTCAAGCGCTTCCTTCACGCTGGTCGCGCTCGTGAACTGGCGGGTCTCTTCGCCGCCGTCCACCGTCAACAGCACCGCACCGTTCTCCACGAGCGGGAGATCAAGCGGGTCGCGGCCGTCACTGATTGAGCGTGAGCTCGCCACGATCGAGCCGTTGCGACCGGAATCAGCCAGGTTAGTCATGAGTTCGTGAGCCGAATCGGCGGTGGTCCAGATCGTGACGGTCTCGCCGTCGATGTCTAGCTCTACTTGCTCCGCCACACGGATCACGACGACGCCGCCCTCCGTGAGCTTTGCGTCCAGACCGGGTGCGACCTCGTCGTGCTCGGCGAGCGCGATGCCTTCCGTCTCGAGGAATCCAGCCACAGAGCCGGACCACGTGGTCACGTGCTGCACATCGCCGTCATAATCAAGCTCAATCGTCTTGTGGGCGGCAGCCGCCACGCCCCCTCCGATGGCGAGGACGGGCACGAGGATCGCGGCCACTGCGGCGGGAGCGAGCCAGCTCGGGCGGCGGTTCTGCTCGATGTCCACTCGGCCGGGGTCGTCCGCCTCCCCGACGGCGGAATCGACTGCGGTGCGCGTGATGTCTGTGGCGCCGATGGTGATCTCGGCGGTGGCGGCCTCGTCGGCCGCGAAGTCTGCGGTGAGGTTCTCGTCGGCGCCAGCATCCTGCGCGGCGTCATCGAACGAGTTGTTCTCGTTGTTCGTCAAGTGCGTTTCCTTGTTCGGGGACCGCCCTCCGGCGGACCTGCGTTGTGCAGGCAAGATTCACCGTAACCAAATCGTTATATTCGGGTCTAGAGCAAGATGGCGAATTGTGATGACGCTCTCTGTCAGGTCCGTCACATGCACGCTCCACAAGAAGGCGTCGCCACCTCCCTCCGCTGTCATCCATGCAGACGAAAACCTGGGTCGGCCGCCATGGTGCGTTCCCGTGACTCGTCATCCCACTCGCAGTCGCCGTGATCCAGGCCAAGGGTCTTCACCCAACCGTGGCGACTGGGTCCAGCGACTGACGCGCAGGACGACGACGGGTGGGTGCCCGCGTGGAGCCAACCCTCGTCATCCCACGCGCAACGGACGCCTCTCGGGTGTTCCCAGGCCTGGATGGAAGCGAGTCGGGCTCGCGGCGTGTGTAACCCCCGCCCCCGGTGGCTTCTCGGAGCCTATGGGTGGAAATGGTGACTCTGTGGACGCCTATGGTCACCATCTGCACCACGTTCTACCAGGAGGGGCCGGGGGATCCTCGCGCGCGGCGGGGCCTGAGTCGATAGTTGAGGTGTGGGATCGCTAACCGGCCTATAGCGATCCCACACCTCAACTATCGGACGGGAACGACCGAGTCAGGTCGCGTAGCGATCTGTGGCCTCAACTTCCTGCCGATGGGCGCAGACGCCCACGCCTGGGCCCAGCCGCTGGCATCCGGGCAGAAGATCGCCTGCGAAGCTCACGTCGGCGCGGCTGCCCCCACCACGAGCACGACACGTCCACATCCAGGCAGACGAACACCTGTCTCGGCCACCATGGTGCGTTCCCGTGACTCGTCATCCCGCGCGTAGCCGCGGGATCCAGGCCCAGGGCCCTCGCCCAACCGTGGCGACTAGGTCCTGAGACGGGCACGCAGGACCACGAAACGGTGCGCGCGTAGCGATGACGCGATCAGTACCAGCCGCGCGATTGCGAGCTTGCCCACGCTCCGCATGGATTGCCGTAGCGGCCGGCGATGTAGTTCAGACCCCAGGTGATCTGGGTGGCCGGGTTCGTGCGCCAGTCTGCGGCCACGGAGCCCATCTTGGATCCGGGCAGCGCCTGCGGAATACCGTATGCGCCGGAGCTGCTGTTGGACGCCGTGTGGCTCCAGTTCGATTCGCGCTTCCACAGCGAATCGAGGCACTGCCACTGATCGCCGGTCCAGCCGCGAGCCGCGGCGAGGCTCTGGCCGATCTCGCGGTTCGAACCGGCCACCACTGGCCCGCTCGACGGGGCCGAACTGCTCGTACCCGATGACTGCGCCACCGGGCGGTCCTTTGTCCCGACCGAGATGACTTCGTCCTGCCGCTCCTGCGACACCACCGCGGCGATGGCCTCCCGAGAGGCCTCCTCGCCGTCCACAAGGGTCACGCGGTACGTGGTCTGGGAGACGCCATCGATGCCGGGCGTCGTCACCTTCTCCTCGCCCTTGTACAGCGAACTCGAATCCACCTTCGATGTAGTGTACTCGTCCGTCACCTCCTCAGTGACGATGGATGAACCCACGCGCGCGATCGAAATGTGGAGGCCCTCTTCGAGAGCAGTCTCAAGGTGCTCCGAGACGATATCGTCTTGGCCGACGACGATCCCTGCGGCCTCGAGCGCGTCCTTCACCGTGCCACCACCGAGCGGTTGCTCAACGGTCTCGCCATCGGCGGTGATGGTTACCACCACGCGATCCTCATTGATGGGGGCGCGCTCCACCACGGCGCGGGAACTCAATGTCTCGGCGCGCAAGTCAAGGTATGCGGGGGCACCGGCCAATTGTGGGGAGGCTACCGCATCGGTGAGATCGGAGTTGAACACGCCCACCGCGAGAACGAGGGCCGAGGCGAGCACGGCCGCCGTCTTGCCGCTCAGGTTGAGGAGTTTGCGGCGTGCCACATGGTGCGCGCTGGGCGCTTCCGCAACTGCGTCCAGGACTTCCGTCGAGTCCCACGGCGCGGCGGTTGAGCTGGAGAAAACGCGGTCGACGGGACCAGGCGCTGCATGGCGTCCACGGTTCTTCACGAGGGTCCGTTTCTTCTCGGCGACGAGTACGACTGGATCGACTGTAACCGAAATGTTATATATGGGCCACCCGACCTAGGTCCCACACCCGCCCCGCAACACGCGTTTACCGCCAGAACTCCCCATAGACGTCGATCGTGTTTCCCATGATCTGCTGGCACAACTGGGTGAGTTCCACCTCGAGCGTCTCAGCCATCCCGTGAACCGTGTGAGTCATTACATATGGGGCATTCGCCCGGCCCCGGTACGGCACCGGCGAGAGATACGGCGCGTCCGTCTCCACGAGCACTCGCGTGGGATCCATCGCGCGCAATGCGTCGCGCAACGCCTCGTTGGCCTTGTACGTGACCGGCCCCGCGAAGGACGCGTACCAGCCGTTCGCGCTCAGCACCTCGGCCAGCTCACCGTCCCCGGAGAAGCAGTGGAACACGGTGCGCTCGGGTGCGCCGTCGGCCAGAAGAATCTGAACCACGTCCGCGTGCGCATCGCGATCGTGGATCTGCAGTGGCTTGCCGAGTTCCTTCGCGAGCGCGATGTGCGCACGGAATGCCTCGCGCTGCACGGCCCGGCCACGCTCGGCCGCACGGAAGTAATCGAGACCGGTCTCCCCCACGGCCACCACCTCGGGCAGCGCGGAAAGCTCGGCCACCCGCGCAATCGCCGCGTCGAGGCTCACCGAATGGTGCGGGCGCATGCTCTGCTCCCAGCCATCCGGTCCCACATCGGTCACACCGGCATGCTTCTGCGTCTCGTTCGGGTGGATGGCCAGAGCCGCGGCGACGGGCACCCACTCGCGCGCGAGGTCAACCGCAGCATCCAGGCCCGGCAGCTCGCAGCCGGAGTGGATCATGCCGACGACGCCCGCCCGCTCGGCCCGCGCTACCTGCTCGCCCATGGAGAGTGCCGCGACGCCGCCGGGCAGCTCCACCACCTCATCGACGGCGAGGGGGAAGTGGGTGTGGTTATCGACGAGTGGGCTCGGGAGCTCATCCGCCTCGGGCGGGAACGAAGGGGACTTCTTCATGACGCGGTGTGCATCCGATCGAGTTCCGTATCCACGATCGCGTCATCCAACTTCTGGAAGATGGGTGTGGGTTTTGCGATCGGCGTGCCCGGGGTGACGGCGCGCGGCGCCCAGGCGGGGAAGCCCGTGTAGTCGCCGGTGATGATTGGGTAGGAGGGGCCACCACCAAGATCCTCGACGTGCTCGATGCGGGGCATCGGAGCCAGGTCACCGCCGCCGGTGTACATGGCGTCAACCGCGTTCGCCGAATGCGGCAGGAACGGTGCGAACATGACGTTCAGGTTCGCGACGCATTGGGCGAGCGTGTGCAGCACGGTGCCGAGGCGTTCGCGCTGCTCGGGCGCCTTCATCTTGAAGGGTTCAGTCTCCGCCACGTACTTGTTGGCCTCGGAGACGAGGCGCATCACCTCGCCGATTCCGGCGCGGAAGCGCTGCTGTTCGATGAGGGCACCCACGGTGGTGAAACCATCCTCCACGGACGCGAGCAGGGCCGCATCCTCGGGAGCGAGCGGGCCGGGAGCTGGGATCTCGCCGAAGCTCTTGGCGATCATGGCGGCGGTGCGGTTCACAAGG
>JAKDIE010000243.1 GCA_030450655.1 Ruaniaceae bacterium | reverse complement strand
TGTCCCAATCCCACCCAGAGGGTTCCGGCGATCACCATGACCCAGGCGAGGACTCCCATCGTTCGCTGCACACTCGTGGGCATCGCGGGTGGGGGCGCACCGCGCTCCGGTGCCACACCGTTGAGGGGCCCGGGGACCGGCACATATGGACTACTCATGCGCGGATGCTATCGCTGGGCGGAGCAACGCTCCAAGGACCATCATGCGCCGCGCGCCAGATCTGCGATCAGCGCCGCCAACTCGGTGGGGCGGGACAGCATCGGCCAGTGACCAGAGTCGAAGTCCGCGAACGAGACCTCGGCTGCCGCAGCCAATTCAGGCACGTCACCGCTCGCAATCCATGCCATCGCGTCCTCCGGCCCGAACTCTGGGCAGATGACGGTGACCGGCACGGTGAAGCGCCGCTCATCGCCGTACGTCACGTGCGCCAATGCAACCCCCTCTGGAACGGGGACGGCATCGCGCGCGATCATCTCACGCGTCTCGGCGTCGAGGTCCGCGGAGTCGGGCCCCTCGAAGGGTTCCCACCCGGGGAATGCCATGACGCCGCCAACGATAGGGAAGAGCGCGGCGAATTGCTGGCCATCTGCCCATGGGAATCCGCCGATGAGAGCAACCCGCGATATGTCTGCGGGACGCCGATCCGCAGCCATCCATGCCAGGCTTGACGCCGCGGAGTGACCCACGATGATCGGTGAGCTGGAGGCGTCCACCGCCTGTAGTACCGCAACAAGCTGGTCATCGAGGCGCGCCGCAGGGTCGCCGTCGTCAGCCCCCGGGAGCTCAACGGCGATTGGTCGATGACCCAGCTCGCGTAGCGCGTTGCCGGTGCGGTCCCATACGGGCGCCTTGAGCCAGAGCCCGGGGATCAGGATGATGTCCATCGCGTCTCTCCCTTCCGCGAGCAGGCAGCCCGCATCGAATGTGACATACGTTACCTGAGGCCACTGATGCGGCGACATGCTGGGCTGTAGACCGCCGCGCGCCGTTGGACCTGTCTGGCAAGTCTGGGGTACCCAAGAGCGCTCTTGGGTACCCCAGACTTACCAGACAGGCGATCACCGCCGGCTCAGGCCTGATCAGGGTAGAAAACGTCCTCGATCGCGCGTTCGAAGGTCGCAGCGATGCGGAACGCCAAGGGGAGCGACGGGTCGAAGCGCCCCTTCTCGATGGAGATGATGGTTTGGCGCGAGACCCCGAGCAGATCCGCGAGCGCCTGCTGCGATAGGCCGCGTTCGGACCGCAGTTCGGAAAGCGCGTTACGCATCAGGCGTCCATCTTCTTGGCAAAGAGGTAGCTAATCCCGAACGCCGCCACGGCGAGCACGAAGTACCCGCCGAGGAGAAGCGGCGGGGCCACATCGACCTTCAAGAACTGGAACACGGCCGCGCCAAGGCCGAGCGAAACGATCAGTACATGGAACGCCCCCGCCGCCGCCTTGTCGTACCACCGGCTCTCCACGGATGAATCGGGGTCATCGGGAGCACCGGACAGCGTGGAGCGATCCACGATAAGCGCCCACACGAGGCCGGCACCGAGCGGCCACGTCACAATCGCCGTGACCCAGAAGATCAGCCACGGGCTCGGGTGACCCGACTCGGCAAGCATGGCCAGCCAACCAACCCCCGCAGCAAGCGGCGCTCCCGCAACCAATGAGATGGCGATCAGGGCTCCGGGGGATCCCCCAAACCGGGAACATCCCCACTTGGTGCGGGGCGGAGTGGCGGCGTTCTGTGCCGACGACGATGGGTTCCGAGGCTCGTTCATGGCGGGCTCCTTCCGTTGTGGATTAATGTCAAGTGAACTGTACAGTCAACCAACCTTGACGTCAAGCATGCTTGACTCGAGCTCTTGGCGCGCCGAGTCCTTCTCGTCATACTGGTCCTCCAGATCGCATCGACACGAGGAGATCAGCATGAGCAACTACTCGCTGATGTACCGGCTCGGATTCACGCCGTGGGAACGATACGGGCGCCTCTCCGACGCCAGCATCGCGGCGCAACTCGACCGCGTTTCGCACGCCGGATCTCGCGGGCGCGCGCTCGATCTCGGCTGCGGTCGCGGCATGTTCACCCCCCAACTCGCCCGCCGTGGCTGGGACGCCACCGGCATCGACATCGTTCCGAAGGCGATCGAGCATGCCCGCCGCCGCAACGCCCCCGGCATTCGCTACCTGGTGGGCGATGTGACCCGGCTCCGCGAACAGGAACTCGGCAGCTTCGATCTCTTCCTCGATATCGGCTGCTTCCAGGGCCTCGATCCGCAGCAGCGCACAGATATGTCCGACGGCGTCACCCACCTTGCGAATCCGGGCGCAACCCTGCTGATGCTCGCGTTTGGGCCAAGCCGCTACAAAGCGTTTGTCGAAGGGGTATCGCGTGCCGATATCGATCAGGCGTTCCGCCAGTGGCAGATCGTGCGCGCGGAGGCCGCCCCCACGCGCGGCCTCGGGTGGCCGATGAACCGTACGAACCCGCGCTGGTACGAACTGCGCCTCGCGTCCGCCGCGTAGCGACCCACCGCGCGCCGCCGGGACTCTGACCCAGCGCGGCCACCACCGGCGCTATCCGGCGAGCGCGGCTTCTGTCTCCTTCGCGATGGCTCCCGCTACCTCCCAGGCGCCCTCAGAGGTGTTGGCGAGAACGCTGATGGTGGTGTCGTCGTCGGGCAGATGCCAGGTCATGAAGGAGGCTCCCGCGTCGTAGCCCATCAAGATCGCCATCAGGCCGGTGTCGTGCACGTAGAAGCCCATGCCGTAGTGGAGCTCCTCGCTCGGGTCCTCGTGGAGAGGCGCGGTCATCAGCCGCACGCTCGCCTCCGAGACGATCCGCCCCCCGAACAACGCACGCCAGAACGCGTGCAGATCCGCGGCGGTGGTGAATGCGCCGCCGTCGGGGGCTCCTCGAACGGGAAGGTGGAGCGTGTTGAC
The DNA here is from genome assembly GCA_030450655.1 of Ruaniaceae bacterium. GTDB lineage: Bacteria > Actinomycetota > Actinomycetes > Actinomycetales > Actinomycetaceae > KH17. Next base: position 244 of record JAKDIE010000243.1, on the reverse strand, counting down.
GCGGTTGCCGGTCTCGTACAGGTAGCCGAGCGCGGCGCGGGCGGGAAGCTCATCGAGCCGCAGGAACCCCGTGTCCGCGAGTCCCGCCGGCGCGAGCACGCGCTGTTCGATGACGTCCTGGAACGGCTCGCCACGGAGCCGTTCGATCACGATGCCGAGCACGGCGTACGCGCCATTGTTGTACGCAAACCTCTCGCCGGGAACGGAGACCTGCGGGAAGCCGCTCAGTACGGGGAGGAGCGAG
>JAKDIE010000242.1 GCA_030450655.1 Ruaniaceae bacterium | reverse complement strand
CGCGCCTATGGTGCGCGATCGAGGGCGAAACTCGCGCTCGAGACGGGCCTCAGTAAGGCAACGATCTCGAGCCTGGTTGGGGACTTGTCGGACGCGGGGCTCATTCGCGAGGGAGCCGCAGATCGCGACGGAACGGTGGGCCGCCCAGGCCAGATGGTGGGACTGGACGGGCGGCGGGTCTGCGGGATCGGCGTCGAGATCAACGTGGACTTCATCGCTCTCGTGATGGTGGACTTCAACGGCGCCACTCTCAGCGAGGTCATTCTGCCAATGGCGGTGGATGAACTGGCGGTTGGGGAGACCCTCGACCGCGTGTGCGACATGATCATCACCAACCTCGCGGTGGCTCGAGACGAGGGACGGTGGGTGGCGTCCCTCACGGTCTCACCTCCGGGTGTGATCGACTACCGCGAAGGCTTGGTGCGCTTCGCGCCGAACATCGGCTGGCGGCAGGTGCCGCTTGTGGGCGAGCTCCTCCGCAGGCTCGGGCCCGGAGCGCCCGAGGTGCATGTGGAGAATGACGCGAAGCTCTCCGCGCTCGCCGAGTACGCGGCTCACGAGTCGCGCGGTGTTAGCGACCTCCTGTTCGTCACTGGCGATATCGGTGTGGGGGTCGGAATCGTCTCGGACGGGCGGCTCGTGCGTGGGTGGTCGGGATTCTCTGGCGAGGCGGGCCACCTGCCCCTTGACCCGGAGAATCGCCCGTGCAGTTGCGGGCGCTCGGGGTGTTGGGAGCTCATCGTGGGGCTTGGGGCGCTACTGCGCCTCGCCGGCCCAGACGATGACGAGATCCACGATCCCAATCGCCCTCTTGAGGAGAGGCTGGCGGTGATCCGAGAGCGCGTCGATCAGGGGGACCCTCGCTCCGTCCAGGCGCTAGCGACCATCACGGTGGATCTGGCCCGCGGGCTTTCCCTTCTCATCGACGTCCTGAACCCGAAGATGATCGTGCTCGGGGGGTACTTCACCTTCTTCGCGGACCACATCATTCCGCCGCTTGCGAGGGAACTCGAGCACAGACGAATGGATGCAGGCAGCGCCGTGGAGTTGGCGCCGTCGGGCTTGGGAATCTCGTCCGCAGCGCATGGTGGCGCACTCGTTGCACTCGAGAGTGTCTTCGCCGATCCCACGATCGTTCCCGCTAGATAACGAATCGGATTCAACTTCCATAAACCACTTGACAGACAACCGACATTCAAATAGTTCGGAGACCGAACGAATGCATCCAGACGGCTCAATGCCGGCAATGCAGCTTATGGAGGTCGACGACGACGTGACGGGACGCCTTACACTCCCCACCCAGACGGGAATGGATCAGATGGTGCGCGAGGTTCTCGAGCGCCTTGGCGCCGATGCCGTACGCAACAGCGACGGCACGGATCTTCCGGACGTGGTCCGCGAACTTGCCGCCAAGGTGTACGCCACGTACTTCGTGGCACGCGGCGATCAGGAGTGGGCGCTCGCTCACCCCGATCAGGCCACGAGCGTATATCTCATGTCCCCTCGCGTTCCCGCGCTCAGCGACGGCACGCTACGCATTCGCATCATGGAGCAGTGGTTCGCCACCCAGGTACGCCCGGCCACCGAGTGCGATGTTGCGCGCTGGTGGCAGGTGATCGATCGCACCACTGGCGAGACGGTCCCGCCTGAGGCGTGGAGCGTTGCCGGTGAGGGCGCGCAGTGTGAGGTTGTGCTCGAGAGCGCGATCCGCGGTCACGTCTACACGGTCAACTTCCTGGCAGTCCAGATCTGGGACTCCACCCAGATGTACAACTACATCACCAATGGGTGGGAGGACGACCCCACCCGCCACCGCGAATCGCCTTTCGACGCGCGCTACGACGAGACCTGGCAGCACATCCAGAGTGCACTCGATGGCTGGCTGGCCGAGCACTCCGAGGTGGACGTGGTGCGTTTCACAACCTTCTTCTACCACTTCACCCTCGTGTTCGGGGCCGATGCGCGCGAACGCTACGTGGACTGGTTCGGCTACTCCGCCTCCGTCTCGGTGCCCGCGATGGAGGCCTTCGAGGCCGAGTATGGGTACCTGCTCACGCCCGAAGACTTCGTGGACGAGGGCTACTACAACTCCCCGTTCCGCCCGCCATCGCGCGTCTACCGCGACTGGATGGCCTTCCAGCACCGCTTCGTGACCGGGCGGGTCGCCCAGCTCGTGAAGCAGGTCCATGCCGCAGGCAAGGAAGCCATGATGTTCCTTGGCGATAACTGGATCGGCACGGAGCCTTACGGCCCGCTCTTCCCCAGCATCGGTCTCGATGCCGTGGTGGGATCGGTGGGATCGGGCGCCACGAGCCGCATGATCAGTGACATTCCCGGCGTCCGCTACACCGAGGGGCGGATGCTCCCGTACTTCTTCCCGGACGTGTTCTGCCCAGGCGGAGATCCGGTCTCCGAGGCCAACGCCTGCTGGCTGCCCGCGCGGCGCGCGATCGTGCGCTCCCCGCTGGACCGGATCGGCTACGGCGGTTACCTGAGCCTCGCGGTGGAGCACCCGGACTTCATGGCACGCACAGAAGAGATCGTCGCCGAGTTCCGCGAGATCCACGATCGCCCAGGCGGCGAGCGCCCGGCCGCCTCCCCCGTTCGCGTGGGCATCCTCAACGCGTGGGGATCGCTGCGCAGCTGGCAGACGCACATGGTGGCCCACGCCCTGTGGTACCGCCAGGCATACTCATACCTCGGAGTCCTCGAGGCGCTCTCCGGCCTGCCGTTCGAGGTGGAGTTCCTCAGCTTCGACGACGTGCGCGGGGGTGTCCCCGAGTCGATCCACGCGCTGATCAATGTGGGCTCCATCGGCACCGCCTTCTCGGGTGGCGCGGAATGGGAGGACCCGCAACTGTGCGCGTCGGTCCGCGCATTCGTGAACGCGGGGGGCGGCTTCATCGGGGTCGGGGACCCCACGGCTCAGCCGCACGGGGGAGCGGTGTTCCAGCTCTCCGACGTGCTCGGTGTGGACCGCGAACTCGGGTGGGGACTGAACACCACGAGGTATCCGGCCCAGCCGGTAGAGCACTTCGTGACGGCAGATGTGCAGGGCCAGATCGACGTTGGCGAAGGAACCGCGAACATCGTGGGGATCTCGCCGCGGGTCGAGGTTCTGCAGTCCGAGAACGGCGCGATCAGCGCCGCCGCGCACGCCTATGGCAACGGGCGCTCAATCT
>JAKDIE010000241.1 GCA_030450655.1 Ruaniaceae bacterium | reverse complement strand
CTCTCGCGCCGCACCAAGAACAACCCCGTGCTAATCGGAGAGCCCGGCGTGGGCAAGACCGCCGTCGTCGAAGGCCTCGCCCAGCGCATCGTGGCGGGGGACGTCCCCGAATCCCTGCGGGGCAAGCGCCTGATCGCGCTCGATCTCGCCTCGATGGTGGCCGGGGCGAAGTATCGTGGCGAGTTCGAGGAACGCCTGAAGGCCGTGCTTCAGGAGATTTCCGATTCCGCGGGCGAGGTCATCACCTTCATCGATGAGCTCCACACCGTAGTGGGTGCGGGTGCCAGCGGCGATGGTTCGATGGACGCCGGGAACATGCTGAAGCCGATGCTCGCGCGCGGCGAGCTGCGCATGGTGGGTGCCACCACGCTGGACGAGTACCGCGAGAACATCGAGAAGGATCCCGCGCTTGAGCGCCGCTTCCAGCAGGTGTTCGTGGGTGAGCCGAGCGTGGAGGACACGGTGGCGATCCTGCGCGGGATCGCCCCGAAGTACGAGGCGCACCACGGAGTGGCTATTTCCGATGGCGCCCTCGTGGCCGCCGCCGCGCTCTCGAACCGCTACATCACCGCGCGCCAGCTACCGGATAAGGCCATCGATCTGATGGACGAGGCCGCCAGCCGGCTGCGCATGGAACTCGACTCCGCACCTGTGGAGATCGATACGCTACGCCGTCAGGTGGATCGCCTGAAGATGGAGAAGGCCTACCTGGAGGAGTCCGACGAGCCTGGCTCGGCGGATCGCCTCGCCAAGCTTGAGGCCGAGCTCGCGGATCGCTCCGAAGAGCTCGCCGCACTCAACGCGCGCTGGGAGGCCGAGAAGGCCGGCCACAACCGCGTGGGTGATCTGAAGAAGAAGCTCGACGATGCGCGGGTGGCGTTCCAGCGCGCAGAGCGAGAGTACGATTTCGAGGCCGCGAGCCGCCTCCAGTACGGCGAGATCCCCGAGATCGAGCGCGAGATCGCGGCCGCCGAGGCCGCCGAGAGCGCCGTTGACGAGGATCCGATGATCGCGGATCGCGTGGGTCCGGACGAGATCGCCGAGGTAGTCAGCGCCTGGACCGGCATCCCCACGGGCAGGCTGCTTCAGGGTGAGACCGAGAAGCTCTTGCGCATGGAGGACGAGATCGGGCGGCGCCTCATCGGCCAGCAGGCCGCCGTGCGATCCGTGTCCGATGCGGTGCGCCGCTCCCGCGCGGGCGTCGCGGACCCGGACCGCCCCCAGGGATCGTTCATGTTCTTGGGGCCCACCGGCGTCGGCAAAACGGAGCTTGCGAAGGCGCTCGCCGAATTCCTGTTCGACGACGAGCGTGCCATGGTCCGCATCGACATGTCCGAGTACTCCGAGAAGCATTCGGTCTCGCGGCTCGTGGGTGCCCCGCCCGGATACGTGGGGTACGAGGAGGGCGGCCAGCTCACCGAGGCCGTGCGGCGGCGCCCGTACACGGTGGTGCTGCTGGACGAGGTGGAGAAGGCGCACCCCGAGGTCTTTGACATTCTGCTCCAGGTGCTCGACGACGGCCGGCTCACCGATGGCCAAGGCCGCACCGTGGACTTCCGCAACACCATCCTCGTGCTCACCTCCAACCTTGGCTCGCAGTTCCTGGTCGATCCGATGCTCTCGGACGAGCAGAAGCACGCCGCCGTGATGGGAGTGGTCCGCGCGAGCTTCAAGCCCGAGTTCCTGAACCGGCTCGATGACGTGATCATGTTCGATGCGCTTTCCACCGAGGAGCTCGCGCACATCGTGGAGCTTCAGGTCGATGCCATGTCGCGGCGCCTCGCGGATCGCCAGATCACGCTGGACGTGACGGACGCGGCCCGCGAATGGCTCGCGATCGAAGGCTACGATCCGGCATACGGGGCCCGGCCGTTGCGCCGCCTCGTGCAGCGGGAGATCGGCGATCAGCTCGCGCGGAAGATCCTCGCGGGAGAGGTGGCGGACGGCGCCACGGTCGTGGTGGACCTCGGAGGCTTCGGGACCCCCGGCGGTTCGGTCGGCCTCACGCTGAACGTGCTCTAAGCCGCGCAGCGAGGAAAGGTGCCGGTCCGCACGCCCCCATTGTTCGATCGCGAGAGAGCCGGCGATTGAGACGCGTCGTCTCGAACTAGGGCTCCCGCGACGGGTCAGACTGCTCCACGATCGCAGAAGCCCCGACTCGATCAATGGCCTTGGGTGGGCGGGCCATCGCCGCCCCAGCGCGGCCGACGAGCCGCTCCAACGGCCCCTTCCCGATCGTCGTCGACCACAACAGGGCAGCGGCGGTGAGCGCGAGGATGGACCAGATCCACACGCCGTTGCTGTTATCGACGAAGCCGCCTGGCCCACCAGCCATGACGACCACCGAGAGCACGTGGACGGTGTACGCCGTCAGAGGCATGGACCCAAGCGCCGCCAATGGCAGGAGTAGCCAGCGCAGCGGGCGCGAGAGCAGGATGCACGCTCCGATCACGGCGAGCGCGAAGCCGGTGGATCCCACGATGTCGAGCACTGCACCCGAGTGCGGATCTGCACTGGTCATGGAGTAGCGCACGGAGTTCCAGATGTCGTCCCAGAGGAGCCGGTCCAGGTAGTTATCGTGCTGCAGTTCCCAGCCGTCGATGTCCGAACCCGTCCACTTCACGTCCTCGCTCCACGAACCGCTCTCATCGGAGGTGAACCCCTCATCCTCGGGGTAGCAAGAGACCCACTGCCCGGGAGAGACGTCGCACGTCATCCCATCGAGATTCACCTTGGAGCCGGGCTTCTGGACGTAGTCTTCGTAGCTGGACGAGCCGGAGGGATAGCTCTCCGAGGAGTCGCCGTCGGAACCGACGAGCGCCGCGGTGCCGTACCCAGCGAACGCGAGGACCGCGCCCGCACCGAGCACGCATGCGGCCACCCTGCGCCTCTCGATCCGGAGGCGCCCCACACCCATCCCGATCATGAGATACGCGATCCACACCGTGATTGGGTAGGTGCCGAACACGAGGAAAGACAAGGTGGGTCCCCACGCATCGAGGCTCAGCGCGTGGAGCAGCGCCATCACTGGCGGCCCCGCGAGCGCCACGATGGTGCCGACGGCGAACAGTCGTTTCGCGGACCAGTGCAGGAACGCTGTGGCGATGATGAAGAGGAGGCCGTACACGCCGAGAATCACGGCAATGTTCGTGTTCAGCATCTCCAGCAGGATCCCGATGAGCAGTACG
>JAKDIE010000240.1 GCA_030450655.1 Ruaniaceae bacterium | reverse complement strand
CTGCCCGCCCTGGACGAGATCTACCGCGAGTGGCGGGAGGTGTTCAACGAGTATGATCCGCCGCGCATGGCCGTTGCCGAGGCGTGGCTGACGCCCGAGCGGCGCCGCCGGTATGCGTGGCCGCGGATGCTAGGCCAGGCGTTCAACTTCGACCTGCTGAAGTCCGAGTTCGCGGCCGCCCCGTTCCGGCAGATCATCGAGCGCAATCTGGCGATTGCTGCCGAGCTGGGATCGTCGTCGACCTGGGTGCTCTCGAATCACGACGTGGTGCGGCACGCCTCCCGCTACGCGCTCGCGCCGAGCGGCGCGGGGCCGGACGAGGACGCGCGGGTGTGGAAGCTGACGGGCGGCGAGCGCCCCGCGTCCGATCCTTCGCTCGGGCTGCGCCGCGCACGGGCCGCAGCGCTGCTCCTGCTGGCGCTGCCCGGCAGCGCGTACGTCTATCAGGGTGAGGAGCTCGGGTTGCCCGAGGTGCTCGAGATCCCGGATTCCGCGCGGCAGGACCCCACGTTCTTCCGCAGCCCGGGGGTGGATGTGGGGCGGGACGGCTGCCGGGTGCCGCTGCCGTGGACCGCGGCCGCCCCGTACTTCGGCTTCTCCGAAGCTGCGGCGCACCTCCCCCAGCCCGAGTGGTTCGCGGGCATCGCCGCCGAGGTGCAGGACGGCGCGGGCGGCTCCACGCTCGAGCTGTACCGCGCGGCGCTGCGGCTGCGCTCGCGGCTTCGCGGCGCCGAGGAGCTGCACTGGCTGGACTCCCCCGCTGGAACGCTCCCATTCGCGCGGCCCGGAGGCTGGGTATGCGTCACGAACGTCGACTCCGAGCCGATCCCGCTGCCCGCGGGCGAGCTCCTGATCGCGAGCGGCCCCCTCAGCGAGGGCCACCTGCCGGCGGCCACCACCGCCTGGCTACAGCGGTAGTAGTTTTCCCGGACTCACCTCGTGTTCGGGACAGGTGACGTGGGACCTTGGCCACGGTTCGCTCCGATTCCGTGACGTTCTCGCACGAGTGACGGGGGCGCCGTCGGCTATTCGCCGGATTCCGCGAGGCTTCCGCACCTATGGTGGAGTCATGGCGTCAACAGTGGACGTGAAGGTGCGCCGCGTACCGGCCGCGTGGGTGCTCAAGGTGACGATGGCGGTCACCGGGCTGCTCTGGGCCGCGTTCGTGCTGATCCACCTCTACGGAAATACCAAGGTGTTCTTCGGAGCGGAGAGCTTCAACGGATACGCGCACTGGCTGCGCCACGCGCTCTACCCGCTCTTCCCCGAGGGCGCCGTGCTGTGGGCCTTCCGCATCGTGCTCGTGATCTCGCTCGTGCTGCACGTGGCATCCGCCACGATTCTGTGGAGCCGGGGCCGTGCTGCCGGCGGGCGGCCTTCCCGCGCCGCGCTCATCGCGCGGTTCCGTGGCGGGCGCCGCTCCCTCCAGGCGATCTCCGCGCGGCTGATGCCGTTCACGGGCGTCATGATTCTCGCATTCGTGATCATCCACGTGCTCGATCTGACCACGGGTACCCGGCCCATCGCCACTGCGGAGTTCGGCGGGCACGAGACGGCGTACGAGAACCTCGTGGCGTCCTTCTCGCGGCCGTGGATGGCCGCCTTTTACGTGCTCATGATGCTGCTGATCGCGCTCCACGTGTTCCACGGGATCCGCACCGCGGCGCAGGACCTGGGCGCGATGGGGTACCGCCTCCGGCTCGTGGCCGTATGGGTGGCAGGCCTGGCGTCGCTGGCGATCGTGCTCGGCAATGCTCTCATTCCACTCGCCGTGCAGATGGGGATCCTGACATGAACTTCGTTCCGCCTGCCTCGAACGCCCCCGGCGTGAGCCTCGGCAGCATCATCTCGTCCTCAGTGCCCGACGGCGATCCCGCCACGGCCTGGGCACGACAGAGGGACTCGTACCGGCTGGTCAGCCCGCTGAACCGCGGCACGTTCCGCATCGTGGTGGTGGGCACGGGGCTCGCTGGCGCCGGTGCGGCCGCCGCCCTCGGCGAACTGGGGTATGACGTGCACGCGGTCACGTATCACGATGCCCCGCGCCGCGCGCACTCCGTGGCCGCGCAAGGCGGCATCAACGCGGCCCACGCGCGCAAGGTGGACGGCGATTCGCTCGGCCGCTTCGTGAAGGACACCGTCAAGGGCGGCGACTTCCGCGGCCGCGAGGCCGAGGCGTTCCGGCTCGGCGAGGAATCGGTGCGCGTGATCGATCACATGAACGCGATCGGTGCGCCCTTCGCCCGCGAGTACGGCGGCACCCTGGCCACGCGGTCCTTCGGCGGCGTGCAGGTATCGCGCACGTACTACACGCGCGGCCAGACCGGCCAGCAGCTCCAGGTCGCCGCCGCCCAGGCACTGCTCCGGCAGGCCGAACGCGGCACCGTCACCATGCATACGCGAACTGAGATGCTGGATCTGATCGTGAAGGACGGTGTGGCCGCGGGCGTCGTCGTCCGAGATCTTGTGACGGGCGAGATCAGCGCGCTTCCCGCGCATGCCGTGGTGCTCGCCACGGGTGGCTACGGCTCGGTGTACTACTACTCGACGCTGGCGCTGAACTGCAACGCCACGGCCGCGTGGCGGGCGCACCAGCGCGGCGCGTGGATGAGTCACGTGAGCTTCGTGCAGTTTCACCCCACGGCGCTGCCGGTGAGCTCGCCGTGGCAGTCGAAGACCATCCTGATGAGCGAATCCCTGCGCAACGACGGCCGGATCTGGGTGCCACTGCGGGCCGGGGACGATCGGGCGCCGGGGCAGATTCCCGAGGCCGAGCGGGACTACTACCTCGAGCGGAAGTACCCCTCGTTCGGGAACCTCTCGCCGCGGGACATCTCCTCGCGCGCGGCGACCGAGCAGATCAACGCGGGCAAGGGCGTGGGGCCGCTGAAGAACTCGGTGTACCTGGACTTCTCGGACGCGATCGCGCGGCTCGGGAAGGCCACGATCGCCGAGCGTTACGGGAACCTCTTCCAGATGTACGCGCACGCCACCGGCGAGGATCCGTACTCCGTGCCGATGAGGATCGCGCCCGGCGCGCACTTCACGATGGGTGGGCTCTGGACGGACTTCGATCTGATGAGCAACGTGCCCGGGCTGTTCGTGGGCGGCGAGGCCGGTTTCGCGTACCCCGGGGCCAACCGGCTCGGGGCGCACTCGCTGCTTTCGGCGTGCGTGGACGGCTGGTTCA
>JAKDIE010000239.1 GCA_030450655.1 Ruaniaceae bacterium | reverse complement strand
TTGCACTTCATTGGGGTTGGCGACCAGGACCCCACCGGTGCCGGATACCAGTCCATGCACGGACTCTGGGGGCTCGGCAGTGGCGGACTCTTCGGTGTGGGCCTTGGCGCATCACACGAGAAATGGTCCTACCTCCCGGCGGCGCACAACGACTTCATCTTCGCGATCCTCGGCGAAGAGCTCGGCCTCGTGGGGACCTTGCTCGTGCTCGTGCTGTTTGGCGTGCTGTCCGCCGGCCTGCTGCGCATGATGCGCCGCCACCCCGATCCATTTGTGAAGATCACGACCGCGGGGGTCGCCGCGTGGCTGGTCGGTCAGGCGTTGATCAACATCGCCGTCGTCGTGGGGATCTTGCCCGTATTTGGGGTTCCGCTGCCGTTCGTCTCCGCCGGCGGTTCGGCGATGATCGCCACGCTGATCGCGCTCGGGATGATGCTCTCGTTTGCGCGGAGCGAACCCGGAGCCCGGGCCGCGCTTTCCTCGCGCGGGCACGCAGTGCGGGAGTCTCTGGCCGTCATGGGCGGGCGCCTGCGGAGGAATCGTTAGCATGAAGGTTGTCCTCGCCGGCGGCGGTTCCGCCGGTCACGTGAATCCTCTGCTGGCCACGGCTGCGGAGATCCTGCGCCGCCACCCTGACTCCCACCTTCATGTGCTGGGCACCGAGACGGGCCTGGAGACGGTGCTCGTCCCGGCTGCGGGGTTGCCTCTGACCTTCGTCCCTCGCGCCCGCGTGCCGCGATCGCTGAGCCCCGAGTGGTTCGCGTTACCCGGCCGCCTCGCGAAGGCCGTGCGGGTCTCGAAAGACCTGGTGCAGCAGGTCCAGCCCGACGTCGTGGTCGGCTTTGGTGGGTACGTCTCCACCCCTGCCTTCATGGCGGCCCAGGGCCGCCCCATCGTGGTCCACGAGGGTAATGCCCGCCCGGGACTGGCGAATCGGTACGGCGCCCGCACCGCCCGGGTGGTGGCTCTCACCTTCCCCTCAACGCCGCTTGCGGCGAAGACGGGGCGCACCATCGTCACCGGGCTTCCCTTGCGCGCACCCATCGCGCGATTGGTCGAGGAGCGGGCTGCCGGGCGTGGCGACGCCGCGCGTCTGGCCGGTGCCGCGGTCCTCGGGCTGGACCCATCCCTACCGACCCTCGTGGTCACTGGGGGTTCCCTCGGGGCGCTCTCGATCAACGCATCCGCGAGCGGTGCGATCGCAGACTTGGCCGCGCGCGGCCAAGTCATCCACATCACGGGCAAAGGGAAGGACGAGGCCGTACGCGACGCATGGGTGGCTGCCGGCTCGCCGACGACCTACCACGTCCTCGACTACCTCACGGAGATGGAACACGCGTACGCCGTTGCGGACATCGTCCTGACCCGTTCCGGTGCCGGAATGGTCAGCGAACTCGGAGCTCTCGGAATCGCCGGAGTGTTCGTTCCCTTCCCGATCGGTAATGGTGAGCAGCGACTCAACGCCACGGACACGATCGCGGCCGGAGGTGGAATCCTGGTGGACGATAAGGACCTCACGTCAACCTTCGTGCGGAACACCGTGGGCGGCTTGCTCTCAGATCCCGCCCGAGCCCGCGAGATCGGGCGGAAGGCGCAAGGCGTGGCGCCACACGATGGGGCAAAGAGGTTGGTCGATGCGATCGAGGAGTGCCTGTGAGGCAGCCGCCGCCCCCTCGCGTGCTGCGTGGTTCGGCGCCGAGCCCTGAGGCAGCGCCCGCAGCCCCGATCGTTGAGGACACTCCGCGAGAGGTCACTGCGGCGTCGCCGCGCACCAACGAATCCGCGAACGTCGCGATCTCCATGACCCCACGCCTCCAGGAGCGGCACCGTGCTGAGCGCCGCGCGTCCATACGCAAAGTAGCCATCGTCGTCGGCAGTGCGATCCTTGTGGGCGCACTCGGGTGGACACTGTTCTTCTCACCGGCCTTTTCACTGCACGCCGAGAGCGCGATGATCGAGATTCACGGTGACGGTGTGACGGAAGCGATGGTGGGGGAGGTCCTCGCCGCGTACGACGGGGTGCAGCTCACGCGGCTGCGGACCTCAACCCTCGAGACGCGTCTCACTGAATCCGGTGGAATCGCGGAGGCCACTGTTGATCGGGCCTGGCCCCATTCTCTCGTTGTTGTGGTGACCGCTCGGGAACCTGTTGCGGCGGTGCCCTCAGAGGGTGGATTCCAGCTGTACGACGTGGAGGGCGTGCTACTCAACGTGGTTGCCGAGGCCCCCGAGGGGCTACCCGTGATTTCTACCGAGATTGATGACGATACGCCTGTGACCATTGGGGCGATTCTTTCGGTGCTTGGGCAGATGCCTGGCGAGTTGCTTTCGGAGATCACCACGATCAGCGCAACCAGTGAACAGACCATCACGTTCACCCTCGCAGACGGCGCCACGGTGAAGTGGGGTGACGCCACGGAGAATGACCTGAAAGTGGCCGTGTTGCAGACCCTCCGCCAGGTCGCGGCGAACACGTATGACGTCTCGGCTCCCCGCTCTCCTGTGACCTCGTGACGACACGCGCGACACACCGGGCGATGTCGTTGTCCTGACGCCCTGTGGCGCATACCGTCTGCGCGGCAAGAATCGACCAAAGTCGAAACCTCAACTTGAGGTTTAAGAGAGGTAGCTCCCGTGGCGTCACCCCAGCACTACTTGGCAGTCATCAAAGTCGTCGGCATCGGCGGCGGTGGTGTCAACGCTGTCAACCGCATGATCGAGGTTGGACTGAAGGGCGTCGAGTTTGTCGCCGTGAACACGGATGCGCAGGCACTCCTGATGTCCGACGCCGATGTGAAGCTGGATGTGGGCCGCGATCTCACCCGCGGACTCGGAGCAGGCGCCGATCCCGCCGTGGGAAAGAAGGCGGCGGAGGATCACACCGAGGAGATCCAGGAAGTCCTGCGCGGTGCGGACATGGTCTTCGTGACCGCAGGTGAGGGCGGCGGCACGGGCACGGGCGGGGCGCCCGTCGTGGCGCGCATCGCGCGCGAACTTGGCGCGCTGACGATCGGCGTTGTCACCAGGCCCTTCACCTTCGAGGGACGCCGTCGGTCAACCCAGGCTGACGACGGAATCGATGCGCTGCGCGCCGAGGTCGACACGCTGATCGTGATCCCGAACGACCGGCTCCTTTCGATCTCGGATCGAAACGTCTCGGTTCTCGACGCCTTCCGGTCCGCGGACCAGGTGCTTCTCTCCGGCGTCCAGGGAATTACCGATCTG
>JAKDIE010000238.1 GCA_030450655.1 Ruaniaceae bacterium | reverse complement strand
CCCGTACACGGTTCCCGCCTTCCTCGACTTTGCCTGCGTGGAGGCCGTTCTCGTCTCAATGTGGGTGCTATTGGGCCTCGTGGCCTCGGGAAACGTGTTCTCCGCAAAGTCGTTCCGCTGGGTGAACGTCATCATCTGGTCCACCTGGATCGCCGTGGCCCTCGCGCTGATCCCCGTGGTCATCATGACGGCTGTGCCAGGTTCCGGCGCACCCGCCCCGTTCCTGCTGATGATCATCATCACACTCGGCGGCGGCGCCTTCGCGCTGCTCATGACCGTGATGCGCGCCCTTCTGCGCCAGGCAACCGAGGCCCGCGCCGAACTCGAGGAGGTGATCTGATGATCGTGGTCGATCTCGATGTGGAGCTCGCCAAGAAGAAGTGGACCGTCGGAGAGTTCGCCGATGCCGTGGGCATCACACCCGCCAACCTCGCGGTGCTGAAGAACGGGCGCGCGAGAGCCGTGCGCTTCACCACGCTCGACGCGATCTGCCGCACCCTCGAATGCCAACCTGGCGACATTCTCCGCTGGGTGCCCGGCGACGAGGCCTAACGGCTCGCATTTGGCGTCCAGGAGTGGTGTGATTGACACATGAGCCCAACACGCCTTATTGCTCGCCCAATGCTCGCTTCGTACTTCGTGCTCGATGGCATTGATGCCCTCCGTCACCCCGAGGAGCACGCCGCCAAGTTCCAGAAGATCCAGCCGCTGCTGGAGAAGGCCGGCGCGCCACCCGTGCTCGCCTCTGACGCGATCCTGCTCTCGCGCATCACGGGGGCCGCCACGGCCGTTGCCGGTGTGTGCCTCGCGCTTGGGCGACGTCCCCGCACGGCCGCGCTCGCGCTCGCGGCCATCAACATCCCCATCACCGTGATCAACAACCCCGTGTGGGCTGCCGAGAACAAGGACGATCGGAAAGAGAAGGTGCGCGGCCTGCTGCGTGGCCTCGCGATTGGCGGCGGCCTCCTGCTTGCCGCCGTGGACCGCGATGGCAAGCCCTCGCTTTCATACCGCCGCCAGTCCAACGCCGAGCGCCGCGCCGAGATGAACGAACTCACAGCCACGCTAAAGGATCGCTACAGCAAGTAATGAGGCGCATGTGAGCCGGCGCGATTCCGGCACTGACGATGACCGCGTCCGGGTTCGCCCCGGGCGCGGTTCGCGCCCCCGCACGAAGGTGCGCCCCGATTATTCGCAGGCGCCGCGTGGCATGGTGATTGCCGTGGACCGCGGCCGCTACGGCGTGGTGATGGACGACGACGTCCGGCTCACCGCAGTCAAGGCCCGGGAAATCGGTAAGGGCTCTGTGGTTGTGGGCGATCGAGTGGCCCTCGTGGGCGATCTCAGCGGCAACAAGGACACGCTCGCCCGCATCGTGCAGATCGCAGAGCGCGCGCACGTTCTGACGCGCTCGGCCGAGGATGGCGACGCGGCTGGGCACGAGCGCGCGGTGGTCGCCAACGCGAGCATGCTCGGGATCGTCGTCGCCCTGGCGGACCCTCCCCCGCGCACTGGCCTGATCGACCGTTACCTCGTGGCCGCCTACGACGCGGGGATGAGGCCCCTGCTGATCCTCACCAAATCCGATCTCGCGGATCCGGACGAGTTTCTTTCCTCATACAGCGCGCTCGATCTCGACGTGCTGATCACGCAGATTGACGGCGAATCCGTGGACGGCGTGGCGGCGGTGCGCGCGCATCTCGCAGGCTCACTCTCGGTGCTGGTGGGGCACTCCGGCGTGGGCAAGTCCACCCTCGTGAACGAACTCGTGCCCACCGCGGAGCGCGCCATCGGGCACGTGAACGTGGTGACGGGAAAGGGGCGCCACACGTCGTCGTCCGCCGTGGCACTCGAGCTGCCCGGCGGCGGCTGGGTGATCGACACGCCGGGGGTTCGCTCGTTCGGGCTCGCGCACGTTTCTCCGGACGATCTGCTGCGCGGCTTCGATGATCTCGCGGCGGCGGCCGAGGAGTGCCCCCGCGGCTGCACGCATGCGGCGGACTCCCCCGATTGCGCGCTCGACGAGTGGGCGAACACCGAAATCCGCGCCACCCGGCTCGCCTCGTACCGCAGACTGCTCGCCGCGCGATAGCTTGAGGCCATGGCCTACGACGACGATCTTCGTCTCACCCTCGTAATTGCGGATCAAGTGGACTCGATGACCACGCGCGCCTTCAAGGAGCGCACGTTCTCGGTGGACACGAAACCGGACACCACGCTCGTCACGGACGCGGATCGCGAGGCCGAGCGCATCGTGCGTGCCCAGTTACAGCGCACGCGCCCGCGCGATTCGATCCTTGGCGAGGAGTACGGAACCACGGGGCACTCCTCGCGGCAGTGGATCGTGGATCCTATCGACGGGACGCACAACTTCGTGCGCGGCGTGCCCGTGTGGGCCACCCTGATTGCCCTCGTGGAGGACGGCGAGGTGGTGGTGGGCGTGGTCTCCGCACCCGCGCTCGGGCGCCGCTGGTGGGCTGCCAAAGGCGGCGGGGCGTGGACGGGACGTTCGCTCACCTCGGCCAAGAGGCTGCAGGTCTCGGGGGTAAGCCGGATCGAGGACGCCTCGCTCTCGTACTCGTCGCTTGGCGGCTGGGCCGAACGGATGCAGTTGCGTGCATTCCTCGCCCTCTCGGAGGAGTGCTGGCGCACCCGCGGTTACGGCGACTTCTGGTCATACATGCTGGTGGCAGAGGGCGCCGTGGACATCGCCACCGAGCCCGAACTCGAGGTGTACGACATGGCGGCGCTCGTCCCAATCGTGACCGAGGCCGGCGGGCGCTTCACGTCGCTGCACGGCGCGGCCGGCCCCTGGGGCGGGGACGCACTGGCAACGAACGGGCACCTCCACGACGAGGTGATCACCAGGCTCCGCTCAGTCTCGGACTAGCGAGTCTCGCTCCACCACGTCAAACCACGCCATGGCCTCGCGGGTCAGGGCATCCAGCGCCTCCTCGGAGGCGAGTGCGCCCGCGATGTCCCGATCGACGTCGTCCACATGAATGGACGCCACATCCGCCCAGTTGATCGGCCCGGGGGCTGCGTAGGACGCCGGGTCCTCTCCGAGCGGCGCACCCACTGTGGTGAGCTCGGCAGAGAGGACCACGCGGCGCGGGCGGGCGCCCGCCGTAGCCACGAGCCGGGCGGAGTGCTCGGCGGCACGCTGGTAGGCATAGAGTTCGGCGATTTCCTCATCATCGAAGGACTCGGCGAGTTCCGGCGTCACCGCATACACGGCGGGCGGGTTCAGCA
>JAKDIE010000237.1 GCA_030450655.1 Ruaniaceae bacterium | reverse complement strand
AGAAGCTCTCGCCCATCGCGATCGCACCGAAATTGCCACCTCGGATGAGGTCGGTCACCGTGATCCCTACCCACCCAAGTTCCCCCCAATCGACGAAGCGCGAGGAGTACTCGATGAGGTTGAAACCGAAGGTCTGGGCGAGAAAATAGAGGCCCCAGAGCAAACCTGCGGCCATCAGGTACGCCCACACGCTGAACATGTTGAACACCACCCACCAGGGGCGGAGCGTGGCGAACACCTCGGCATCCTCGTGCGCAGCAGCGAGCTCCTCCGTCACGCTGTCCGCAGGCGCCTCGTCCGCCGAGACACCCGCCGTGCTCACGCCCACGGGCCGTTCTCCCAGAAGCAGTCCGCGCAGATCCTCAGCATCGGACCGGGTGAGGGCATCGAGCATGAATGCTGCCTCCCCGCTGCTGGTCTGCTGGCCCGCGCCAATCGTCACCACACGCAGCCCCGAGAGCCGATGCCGAAGCTTCGCGTGTGTATCAACGCTGCGTATGCGATCGCGGCGCACCGAACGGTGGTGGCGAACGAACACTCCGGTACGGCGCTCCACCTCGCCCTCACTAATCCGATATCGGGTAAAGATCCAGCGGATCACGTCGGCCACCGCCCCAAACACTCCGAGCCCGGCAATGATCCCGAACGGCCACAGCGTCTCCGCGGATGGCTCGACCCCGAACACGACGATCGCGATCACTCCAGGCAGAAGTGCAAGAATCGAGATCACGAGATCCACCCAGATCACCCGGGGGCTCAATGATCGCCACTGGCCAGCGGCGCTCATGTGGCGTCTCCTTCCGAGACCTCGGCAACGATGGCGAGTTGGGTGGCCGCTTCGGCGGCCGTCACGTGATCGAGTCCGTGGATCTTGATGGCGCCGTACGACGACGCCGTGGTGACCCGTAGCGTTGATAGGCCAAGTAGCTGCTCCAACGGGCCGCGCACGGCGTCGACCGTCTGGATACGGGAGATCGGCGAGACCCGCCATTCGCGCACAAGCCAACCGCTCGTGGCATAGGTTGCATGCTCGGTGACCTCCCAGCGGTGCACGTGGTATCGCCACAGCGGCTCAACAAAGAGCGTTGCCAGTAGCATCACCGAGGCGATGACGATTGGGGCGATCAGCCATACGCGCATGGACTCCCACAGCACGGCGGAAGCGATCAATGCGGCCAGGATCGCTCCCCACACGAAAAGCGCCTGGAGCATCCACCACACGATCGCGCGCCGCTCGATCCGGTGGCGCGGCAACCGAATGTGCGTGCCAGCGTCGAGGGCTGGGGTGACGGGGGTGACGCCGTCGGGCATGACATGTCTCCTCATGGGTACGAAAAGGCGAGTTCTTGACCAATCGGTCTAACTCTAGCTCATTCGGTCTACAGTGAGAATCCCCACGCGTCCCTGTGTGGCACGCCAGATGCACGGTACTGTCGATATGACCACGCACTCTCCCAAAAGGAATCCTTTGCCGGTCACATCCATAGACGTTGCCCACAGTTCCGCTGCTAATTCGATCATCGACGAGTTAGAAACCTCCGCCGAGAACGGCCTCAGCCAGGACGAGGCCGCACAGCGGCTCGACTCGCTCGGCCCGAACAAGCTCCCCGAGGCTCCCAAGCCGAACGTCGTTCTCCAGTTCCTGTCCCACTTCAACGACATCCTGATCTACATCCTCTTGGTGGCCGCAGTCATCACGGGGTTCATGGGCCACTTCGTCGATACGATCGTGATCGCCATCGTGGCGATCGTCAATGCCACCATCGGATTCGTCCAGGAAGGGCGCGCAGCCGCCGCGATGGAGGGTTTGCGGGGCATGCTCAGCCCCCAGGCCACCGTCATGCGTGATGGCGACTTCACTGAGATCGAGGCGGAAGACGTTGTTCCCGGCGATATCGTGCGGCTGCGAAGCGGAGACCAGGTACCTGCCGATCTTCGCCTGATCCGCACCTCATCTCTCAGGATCGAGGAAGCGGCACTCACCGGCGAATCGGAGCCCAGCGAGAAATCCACGGACGCAGTGGAAGAAGATGCAGATCTTGGGGATCGCGCATCGATGGCGTACTCGAGTTCACTCGTCTCGGGCGGCTCAGGGATTGGGGTGGTGACCGCCACCGCATCGCACACGGAGATCGGCAAGATCAGCACGATGCTCGACGAGGTCGAGACGTTGCAGACTCCGCTCACCCGGCAGATGAACCAACTGGGCAAGTACCTCACGTTTGTAATTCTGGTGGCGGCCGTCATCCTGTTCGGCATCGGCTACTTCCTGCAAGGCGGTGAGCTGGAGGAGATGTTCGCAGCGGCGATCGCATTCGCCGTGGGCGCGGTGCCGGAAGGCCTCCCTGCGATCCTGTCCATCACGCTTGCCCGCGGCGTCCAACTCATGGCGAGGCGTAATGCAGTCACGCGAAAGCTGAACGCCATTGAGACTCTGGGTGCCGTGAGCGTCATTTGCACCGACAAGACTGGCACGCTCACCACGAATGAGATGACGGCGCGCGCCGCCATCACGGGCGAGGGCCGGTACGACATCGAGGGCGCTGGGTACGAACCCGAAGGTGAGATCACGTCCGATGGCGAGCGGGTGACGATCGATGACCACGAGGACCTGTTCACCCTCGTCGAGATCATGCGCATCGCGAACGAGTCCGAGTTGAAGCAGGACGACGACGGCACGTGGCAGATCACGGGTGAGCCCACCGACGGCGCACTGGTGGCTCTGGCAGAGAAGTCCGGATTCGATAACGGCGATTATGAACGGCTCGACGATCTACCGTTCGATTCTTCAGTGAAGTACATGGCGGTCCTCGCGAATACTCCCGATCAGGGCGCCAAGGTGTTCCTCAAAGGTGCACCGGACCGCCTTCTCGATCTCTGTCCCGATGCCGATCGCGAGCACTGGGAGGAGGTCATCGCCACGCTCAGTGGCGAAGGATTACGAGTCCTCGGCGCCGCGGTGCGGGATGCGGATACCGATAGCCTCGAAAAAGACCCGGGTGACGGATTCACCTTTGCTGGCGTGGTGGGGATCGTCGATCCGCCACGACCCGAGGCTATCGAGTCCATCAAGAACTGCCGCCACGCCGGCATCAGGGTCAAGATGATCACCGGGGATCACGCGGGCACGGCCGAGGCGATCGGCCGCGAACTCAAACTCGACGATGAAATCCGCTCGATCACAGGTTCGGAGCTCGAGAAGCTCACGGATCAGGAACTCCAAGAGGTTGCACAGGATTACAACGTCTTCGCCCGCACGAGCCCCG
>JAKDIE010000236.1 GCA_030450655.1 Ruaniaceae bacterium | reverse complement strand
CGTGGTGAGGAGGCTGGCGGCGAGCGCACCCGATCCCACTCCCGCCTCGACCACGGTGGCTCCTGCGAAGATATCCCCCATCTGGACGATCTGGCCCGCATCCTTCGGGTACACGATCGCGGCCCCACGCGGCATCCCCATCACGTAGTCCGAAAGCAACGGGCGTAGCACGAGGTACTCATGCCCAAGTTCGGTCAGCACCACCGAGCCATCGGGGGCACCGATGATGCGGTTGTGATCGATGCCGCCGCGATGCGTGTGGAAATGCTCGCCTTCGCGAAGTTGGATGGTGTGCATCTTCCCCTTCGCATCGGTGAGTTGAATGCGCTCACCATCGCTCAGTGGGCCGCGGCGCGCGGCGGGACCAATCTTCGTCACGATCAACCAGCCTAATGCCGTAACCGCGCGGCGATCTGCCGCACGGAGCCCACCCAGTAGTAGCCGGCCTCGTTCAGGACCACAATGTCACCTTCGGCACCGGCCACGGCCGCCACCGCATCGGGGCCAACGGCCGTGGTCAGGACGTTGCGGCGTGGCACCACGATCGAGGCGGCGCCCGCCGGGGCATTCGGGTCGAGATCGGGCGTCAGGTGGCGGATCGGCACGTACGCTACCGGCCACCCGCGATCCACGAGGACCGCTCCACTTGGAGGAATATCGCGAATCTGCCGGGTCACCTCAACTGCGGCCGTTGGCATCATCAGCGGCCGAATGTCCACGCGGCTCACGGCCTGCCGGGCGCGCGCGACCTGGATCGACCGGCTCGCGCCGGACCACAAGAAGACCGCGATCAGTAGCAACCAGAGGCCGGTTGAGGATTGCGCGCCCGAGACTGCGAGGGAGACGGCTGCGGCACCGGCGATCAGCAGAGCGATGCCGCGGCCCGTCCATCCGGAGATGACCATGCCCTTCTCGCGGCTATCGGTGGCGTACCAGCCGATGGCCGCCACGATGTACCCGCCATCCATCGGAAGGCCCGGCGCCAGGTTGAACAGGCCAAGCATCAGGTTCACGATCGCGACCGGGACGAGGTACGGCCCAACTCCCGGAATCCCAGACCCCGCCCAGGCGAGGCCCGCCAGTGCCAGGTTTGCCAGCGGCCCGGCCAAGGAGACGATCGCCATCGTTCCTGGACTCGGGTCCGGGTTCCGGAACGTGGTGTGGCCCCCGAACAGGGTGAGGGTGTAGGACTCCGGCGGTCGCTTCAGGAAGCGCCCGGTGATGCCATGGGAGATCTCGTGGACCAGCACGGAGAGGAACAGCACGATCACCGCGAGTGCGGAGACCAGCACGGCTTGCTGGATCGGAAGCGCGGCCGCAAAGCTGGCGTAGTAGATCCAGCCGATCAGTAGCGCACCGATCGGCCAACTCTTCGCCACGAACAGGGGCACTCCCCCGATGCTTCCAATGCGCCAACCCATGAGGTTCAGGGTAGCCGTGTCAGCGCCGCCACATAGTCTGGGATCATGAAGCGAGAAACACACGAGCGCGGTGGCGTTGCGAAACGAGCGGCACTATCTGCCTCCCGGGCGAAGGATTACCTCCAATGCCCCCTGATGTTCCGCTATCGCACGGTGGACCGCCTGCCGGAACCGCCGTCGTCGGCAGCTACCCGTGGCACCCTCGTCCATGCGGTCCTCGAGAAGCTCTTCGATCTACCGGCCGCCGAACGCGTTGAGGGTGCCGCCCAGGCCCTCGTGGAGCCGTCGTGGGACGCCATGACCACCACCCGACCCGAGTTGCATTCGCTGTTCGTGGAGGCCGGAGATGTGGATGCGTTCATGGCTCAGGTGCGCGCCCTCGTCACGAACTACTTCGCGATGGAGAATCCTCGCCGGCTCGATCCCACGGCGCGCGAGCGCTTCGTTGAAGTGGAACTTGCCTCCGGAGTGCTCCTGCGTGGCTTCGTGGACCGCATCGATACGGCACCCAACGGCGCGGTCCGGGTGGTGGATTACAAGACGGGTAAAGCTCCATCGCCGCGTTTCACCGCGGACGCCCTGTTCCAGATGAAGTTTTACGGCCTCGTGCTCTGGAAGCTCGATGGTGTGGTCCCCGCCCGGCTACAGCTCGTCTACCTGGGCGATGGGAGGACGCTGACGCTCGATCCGCATCCGGAAGATCTCGCGGCCTTCGAATCTGAGCTCGAGGCACTGTGGGCCCGGATTGAGGACGCGGCGCGGCGCGAGGACTTCCGCCCGAAAAAGTCCCCGCTCTGCCCGTGGTGCCCGTTCCAGTCACTCTGCCCCGAGTTCGGCGGCGAGATTCCGGCGTTCCCGCCGGGCGGCGTGGGGAAGTTGTTGACGGTTCGCCGAGCGGGCTAACGCTCCTGCCAGCCCTGGTGGAGCGTGATGAGCCGATCGGGGGTGACTCCTGCGAGAGACTCGATGCGAATGAGTCGCGGGTCATCGTGAACGGCCCCGTGCCCCGGCACGGTGACCGGCGTGATGCCAGCGGCGAGTATCGCCCCGGCTCCTGCCACGGAGTCTTCGATTCCGAGCGACTCGCCCGGTGCCATCCCAAGGTGACCCATCGCCGCGAGGTAGATATCCGGCGCCGGCTTGCCTCGCTCCACGCTGTTACCGAGCTGGATGTGCTGGAACGGCGGCAGCCACGGGGATAGCGCGTCCATGTATGGGCCATAGCTCATCGTCACCAGCGCCTGGGCAATGCCACGCGCCGCGAGTTCGCTCACGAGTTCGCGAGCGCCGGGCCGGAACTCGATCCCGTTCTGGCTGATGCTTCGCTGCATTCGCGAGAGGAGCTCGGACTCGAGCTCCTCGAAGGGGAGTCTCACACCCGCGTCAATGAGCTTTCTGACGGTGACCGCGATGGGCTGGCCCACCATCCGGAGCGCATCGGCAACAGTCCACGGCGCATCGAACTGTGCGGCGAGGGACATCTCGGCCTGAAACCAATGCGGCTCAGAATCGACAAGTGTCCCGTCAAGATCCCAGAAGACGGCGCGTAACTCCACGGACTCAGGCTAGCCGTAGGCTAGAGCTATGAGAAACGATCCCATCCTCATCGCCGCATTCGAAGGCTGGAACGATGCCGGCGCGGCGGCAACGGGCCTCGTCGAAGCGCTGATCGAGGAGTGGCACGCCGAGCCGCTCGGGAAGCTCGACGAGCAGGAGTACTACGACTTCCAGGTGGCGCGGCCCCAGGTCGAAACCACGCAGGAAGGCGACCGCATCCTCGTGTGGCCCGGCACGCAGCTGTGGCGCGCCCGCACTCCCGGCGGGCGCGATGTCATCCTCGTGCGCGGCCTCGAACCTTC
>JAKDIE010000235.1 GCA_030450655.1 Ruaniaceae bacterium | reverse complement strand
CTCGCCCGCCCCCGCCGCCGCGTACGCGTACGCCGCCAGGCATCGCGCCGATTGCGCGGAGGTGATCGCGTGCCGCGTGCGCGCCTTCCCGATCGTGATGGGGCTCCCGGAGAGGTTCAGCAGCACCGTGGCGCCCGCCAGCGCCGCCTCCGAGGACGGCGGAATCGGCACCCACAGGTCCTCGCAGATCTCGGCGTGGAGCACGAGGCCCGGCACATCCTCCACCTCGATCAGAAGATCCGGCCCGAACGGCACGGTCTCGCCGCCGAGCACGATGTGCTCGCCGCGCTGATCGTCACCCGGCGCATACCAGCGCCGCTCGTAGAACTCGCGATAGGTGGGAAGCGCGGACTTCGGCGCCACGCCGAGCACACGCCCGCGATGGATGTACACCGTACAGTTGAAGAGCCGCGTGCCCTTGCGAAGTGGTGCGCCGACGACGATCACGGGCAGGAGGTCCCGGCTGGCTTCGCGGATGGTCTCGACGGCGGCGGTCGTTGCGTCCAGAACGGCGTCCGCGAGGACGAGGTCCTCCAGTGAGTAGCCGGTCAGCGTGAGCTCCGGGAACAGCGCAACGGCCACGGCGTCGTCGGACAGCTCCCGCGCCTGTGCGATCACGGCCTGCGCGTTCGTTGCGGGATCTGCGATGCGCACGGGGATCGTTGCCGCAGCGATTCGTGCGAAACCGTGGTGGTAGGCGTTCCGGAAGTCCATGTGTAGAGGCTAGCCGCTTTCGCGCGCTCACCCGCGACTAACCGATCTCGAGCGCCACAACCAGCCAGCGGCCGCGATGCTCGCGCATCCGTAGCGCGCAGGCGCGGAACCGTTCGCCGTCGAACACCGTGCAACTCGCCTCGCAGGTGCGTTCGTTCACCTCGCTGATCCAGGCAGTACGCGCGCGCACCGCGTGCGGGCCATCAAGGTACTTGCGCCGCGCCGCCACACCCACCCGCGCGGTCAGGGAATCGAAAACCGGCGGCGCGAGCCATCTCATCAACTGGTGGGAGGGTCGCATCCCGAGCAGGCACTCCACGCACGCCCGCGCAGCTTGCGTGGCCCATGGGCCTGGCTCGGGGAGGGGAGAGGTTCTCGGGAGCTCAAACTCGACCTCCATCGGCTGCGTGCTGATGGCGCGGAACCGTACCGGATCCCAGTGGAGTCGCTGCGCGGCGGACTGGAAAGCGGGGCCCTGTGGGTTCGTGGTCATGGCTGCACCTCGGGGATCGCGAGCTCCTGGCCTGGAAAGATTAGGTCCGGATTGGGAACGAGAGCGGGGTTCGCCGCCACATATTGCGCCACGCGCGCGGCGATCCACGCGTTCGAAGCGCCGGGATTCTCGGCGGCCGCGATGCGCCACACGCTCTCACCGCGGGAGACGATGTGCGACGACGACGGCGCCGGCACCTCCGGCGTGATGTGCGCCGGGGCTGGGGCTGGCTCGGGCGTTGGGTGGGCTTCCGCCGGAGCCGGAGCCGGAGCCGGAGCCGGACCGGGCGCGGGAGCCACCGAGGTTGCGTCCGCCGGAGCCGCCTCGGGCACCTGGTCAGGAGCCGCCTCGGGCACCTGGGTCACGGCTGTCGCGTCACTCTCGGTCGCCACGGGAGTCGCCGGCATTCCCATCACGATGACGGGATGCGACGGCGCCGTGCTCAGGAGATCTGCGGCGGAAGGATCGCGCACGAGTGCCTCCGGGATGGTGCGCGATTCCTCACCCGTCCACGCCATGCCCAGCCCCTCGTCCTGCGACCATGCCGGATCCTCGGAGACGGCGGCCGGGAGAAACTCGGCGGCGGTCACGATCGAGGGTGCCGAGAGTGCCAGGGTGATCGATCCGGCGCTCACGCCCAGCGTGCGCAGCAGGGGAGCGCCCCACCTCCGCACGCCTAGGTTCACGTGCGGGAGGGTCGAGGCGAGCAGCGCGAGTGCCGTGAGGGCGTACCAGGCCGAGATCAGCGCGCCGATCCCCATGAGCGTGGCCGCCACGGCGTCGTCGGGCCGCCACCATGCGGCGGTGGTTACCGCAGCCAGGGCACCTCGGGTGAGGAGCATGCTCCCGCCGGCGGCGAGAACGAGGGTGAGGGCCACGATCGGCAGGCGCACCGCCGCAGAAGCCAGGTGGGGAGCGGTGGCGGCTGCCGCGGGCGCGGCCGAATCTGCGATCGTGGTGCGGCTGAGGCGTCTGCGGATGATCGAGGTACTCGCGATTACTCCATTGTGATGTTGTTTGATGTCGTTTGGTGCTCTTAGTTCTACATCGAAACGCGAGCGCTGTCTAGAGGTCCCCACTAGGTTTGTGGACATGGAACGTGACGACCGGTGGGAGCGACTCTTCGCTGATCTCGAATCGCGCGTGGCTGGCGATGGCGATCTGCCGGATCTCGTGGAGGCCGAACGCGTGGCGGTCACGTTGCAGGATCGGCTTCGCGCGGCGATTGGGCACGCAGTCTCCGCCCACGCGGGCGGGTTCCAGATTGCGGGCACGCTCCTGGACGTGGGTCAGGACTGGATCCTGATCGGGCGGCCCGACAGCGATGTGCTGGTGCCGCTCGCGGCGATCACCCGGATGGGTCCGCTGGGCGCCCGCCAGCCGAAGGCGGGCATCGAACTGCCGCTCACCTCAGTCCTGCGGGCGCTGGGGCGCAGTGGCGCTGTGGCGGTGTGCCGCGCGGGAGGGGAGGACTTCTCCGGCCGGATCGTGGCGGTGGGGGCGGATCATCTCGAACTACGCAGCGAGGCAGGGGACTCGATCATCCTGATTGACGCGCTCAGTACGGTTCGCGCTCCCAAGGCTGCCTTCGAGGCCTGAGGAACGCCCGGCCGCCTACTGAAGCCCGGCCACCTGCCGCAACCCGGCCACCTGCTGCCGCTCGGCCGCCTACCGTAACCCGGCCGCCTACCGTATCCCGGCCGCGTGCCGAAGCTCGGCCGCCTACCGCAACCCGGCCGCGTGCCGAAGCTCGGCCTGCTACCGCGTCTCTTCTGCCTTCACACGCTCGGAGTTCTCGCGGTACTTCCGCGCAATGTACTCCTCGAGAACCGTGGTCTCGATGCGCCACTGGCCGCGGCCGCCAATCTGGATCGCTGGCAACTCGCCGGATCTCACGAGGGCGCGCGCCTGAGCCATTGAGATCGAGAGCATTTCGCAGAGAGTCGCGAGGTCAACAAATCGGGCTGCCATGTGTCGATTCTGGCACGCCTCCACTGAGGGAGCGCAAGGCCCCGCGCCGTAACCTGTGGAAAACTCTAGCCGCGCCCGCCAGAATCCGGCAGACTGTCCCGAAA
>JAKDIE010000234.1 GCA_030450655.1 Ruaniaceae bacterium | reverse complement strand
CCACCCCGGACGAGACGGACGCTGCCGAGTCTGACCTCGCTAGTGAGGCAACCGTGTTCGCCGCAGCCTCACTCGTGGACGTGTTCCCCCTCATCGTCCCTGAGGCCGCATATTCGTTCGATGGTTCCTCCGGGCTCGTGGACCAACTCGTCGGTGGGGCCCCCGCCGATGTCTTCGCATCTGCCGATCAGAAGAACATGGATCGCGCGGGCGAGGAGGGCGTGATCTCGGGCGAGCCGGTCATGTTCGCCACGAACTACCTCGTCCTCGTGGTGCCCGCCGGCAACCCAGCCGGCGTCACGGGTTTCGACGAGTCCCTTGCGGGCGTCAAGCTCGTCATCTGCGCACCAGACGTGCCCTGCGGCGCGGCCACCGCGCGCGTGGCTGAGGCGAACGAGCTCTCCCTGAGCCCAGTTTCGGAAGAAGCGAACGTGCGGGACGTGCTCGGCAAGATCACCTCGGGTGAGGGCGATGCGGGCCTCGTGTACATGACTGACGCCACCAGCGCGGGCGATGCCGTGGAGATCCTTGACGTCCCTGGTGCCGCTGACGATCCGAACACGTACTGGCTCGCCGTCGTCCAGGACGCCCCGAACCCCGCTGCGGCACAGGCCTTCATCGACGCCGTGACGGGTCCGGGTGCTGCCACGCTCGCCGAGTTCGGGTTCGGCGCGGCACGATGAACCCGTGACCTCTTTTCCACGCTGGGCGTGGGTGCCGTTCGGGTGCGGAATCGCGCTGCTGGCCGTCCCGCTCCTGGCGATGTTCCTGCGCGTCCCGTGGGCGGAACTGCCTGGACTGCTCGCCACCGATCGCGCGCGCGATGCCCTCTTTCTCAGCCTCACCACCTGCCTGATCTCAACCGTCATCGTGCTGGTCCTCGGGATCCCGACGGCGCTCGTGCTGGCGCGCTCCCACGGACGGTGGGCGCAGGTGGCCCGGGTACTCGTCACCGTCCCCATGGTGCTGCCGCCCGTGGTGGCCGGGCTGGCCCTGCTGGTCACGCTCGGCAGGCGTGGGCTGATCGGCTCGCATCTCTCGGCGATGGGGATCGAGATCGGATTCACCACTGCGGCCGTGGTGATCGCGCAGACCTTCGTGGCTCTCCCCTTCCTGGTGGTCTCGCTCGAGGGGGCCCTGCGCTCAGCCGGGGAACGCTACGAGCTCGTCGCCGGGAATCTCGGCGCCTCACCCTCGCGCACCTTCTGGCGCATCACCCTGCCCGTGACTGGCCCCGCGATCGCCTCCGGCACTGCACTGGCGTTCGCGCGGGCGCTCGGTGAGTTCGGCGCCACACTGACCTTTGCGGGTTCTCTCCAGGGCGTCACCCGCACCCTCCCCTTGGAGATCTACCTGCTGCGCGAGACCGATTCCGAGCTCGCCCTCGCTCTCTCCGTGCTCCTCATCGCCGTTGCCATCGTGGTGGTGGGGATCTCCATGCGGTTGAGGAGCGTCAATGCCTGAGATTCTGAGAATCGCCGCTGGTGTGGAGAACCGCGGCTTCGAGGCCGATCTGCGCATCGACGAGGGTGACGCGGTGGCCGTCGTGGGGCCAAACGGCGCCGGAAAGTCCACCCTGCTAAAACTCATTGCCGGGGCGTTGCGACCCACGTCCGGTGCCGTGCTCCTGCGCGGGCACCTGCTGTCCGGTGTGCACGAAGGCCGCACAGCACACCTGCCGCCGCACCGGCGGCGCTTCTCGTATGTGGAGCAGCGCGCGCTCCTCTTTCCCCATTTCTCGGTGCTCGAGAACGTGGCGTTCGGCCCGCGCTCCCGCGGGGTGGGCCGCGCTCAAGCACACGAGCGTGCACTGCGGGAACTCGAGGCCACCGGGCTCGGCGAACTGGCGGAACGGCGGCCTGCACAACTCTCCGGAGGGCAGGCGCAGCGCGTCTCGATCGCACGCGCCCTCGCCATCGATCCCGAGGTGATCCTGCTCGATGAGCCCTTCGCCGCTCTCGACATCTCGGTCACGCCCGCCCTGCGGGTCCTCCTGCGGGAACGCCTAAGCGCACGCCGGCAGAGTGCCCTCATCGTCACTCACGATCTCCTCGATGTGGTCTCCCTGGCCTCGCAACTGGTGCTGATCGAGGGCGGGCGGATCGCGGCACACGGGCCCACCGAGCAGTTGCTGAGTGCTCCGCCCACGCAGTTCCTCGCCGAGTTCGTGGGGCTGAACCTCCTCGTTGGGCGCGCGGTGACTCAGACGGAGATGGTGCTCGACGGCGACTGTGGCACCTTGACCGGTGCGGGTGACCTGGTCTCGGGGCACCGGGCGCGCGCCACCGTGGCCCCCCAGGCGGTGAGCCTCCACCTCTCGCCACCCTCGGGCAGCCCGCGCAACGCGCTGCGCGGCACCATCGCCCACCTCGAATCCCGCGGCCCTGTGGTGGCCGTGACGATCACACTCGGCCCCGACGGTGGCCAGTTGCTCCGGGCGGACCTCACCCCGGGCGCCGTGGCCGAGCTGGCCCTCGTCCCAGGTACCACCGTGTGGGCGGCGATGAAGGCAACTCAGGTGAGTCTCTACCCGAGCGCTCCCGGTGGAGCGGGTTACTGACGAACCCAGTCGCCGCTGCGGCCGCCGCTCTTCGCCGTGACCGCCGCGTGGACGATCTCAGCCGAGCGATCCACGCCCTTCACCATGTCCACCACTGCGAGCGCCGCCACCGTGACCGCGGTGAGCGCCTCCATCTCCACGCCCGTGCGGTCCGCCGTGCGCACGGTGGCGCTAATCCGCACGCCGTCGTCCGCGATCTCGAGATCCACGGTGACGCCGTGCACGCCGATCACGTGCGCGAGCGGCAGCAGGTCTGGAACCTTCTTGGCGGCCGCTATTCCCGAGATGCGGGCGACGGCGAGGACGTCCCCCTTGGGCACGGTGCCGTCCCGCAGAGCCGCCACCACCTCGGGTGACGTGCGCACGAACGCGCGCGCGGAGGCCGAGCGCACTGTGGGCTCCTTCGCCGTCACATCGACCATGCGGGCGTGGCCCGCCACATCCAGGTGGGTGAACTTCATGGGCCCAGCATATAGACGACGACGCCGTCCCCGGGCGCCACGCTGGCAGTCCCCTCGGGGACCACGGCGAGCGCGTTCGCCAGGTGCAACGACGCCACCAGGTGCGAGCCCGCGCCGAGAGCGTGGCTCGGCCGCACCACGCCGTCGGCGAGAATCACCGGCGTGTACTGACGGCGGCCAGGCGGGCACGTCCACCCGGCTGCGGTGATCGCCGGGATGGGCTGCCACTGGCGCGCCAGGCCCTGCATCGCGTCGAGGGGCG
>JAKDIE010000233.1 GCA_030450655.1 Ruaniaceae bacterium | reverse complement strand
CGGGCGCCGTCCCCGAAGGATTCGACGAGGTGATCACTGCCGCGCTGTCCGAACTGCCGAGCACGAGCGAGATGCCCTCCCCAGAGCTGAGAATCTCGACGCTGGGCGCAGATGTAGTGGTCACTGGCGCAATCGCGGCGGCGGTTGATGTTGCCCGTGCACACACGCTCAACGTATGGCTCGCCCGGCGGGAACGCGGGAACTGAGCGTACCCGCCGGGGGCGTCGTCGGAGAGATGTCACTGCTGAGCGCGCGCGGCACGGCGGAGACGGATCGCTCCAAGAAGTCCAAGGAGAAGGAAGGCCCCGGCGACCAGCATGGACCACCGGGTGGCGCCGGCAAAGCCCTGGGCGAGCGCGTCAACCGCCGTGGCAGTCTGATCGCCGAGTGCGCTGGCGTCACCTTGCACACGAAGTTGCGTGATCGTGGTGCCCGCCGAAAGGCGGGTGGCTTCGGCGAGTTGGTCCGCAGCCTCGCCCGTGAAGCCCGCTGCCGTGAGCGAGGCGGGCAATGTGAGAGCGAGCGAGACCGAGAGGGCCGCGCCCGCGAACGCTGTACCGAGTGCTGAGCCGATCTGCCGCACCGTGCTCTGGGTGGCGGAGGCCTGGCCCGAGATCCCCACGGGAACATCGCGCAGCACGGTTCCTGTGAGTTGGGCGGACGCGAGGCCGAGCCCTAACCCGTAGAAGGTCAACGGGATCGCGATCAACCATCCTGGCGTGGTGCCCTGGATGATGAGGGCAAGCACGATCACGCCGGCGACCTCGAGGCCGAGTCCGATCAGCACCGTTCCAGGTGAACCGAACCGAGCCGCGAGGTGGCGCGCAGCGGCACCGGAGAGGAACGCACCCACGGCCATCGCGGCGAGCACGAGGCCGGCTCCCATCACGTCGAGTCCGAGCGCGTTGATGAGGTAGAGGGGTAGCACGAACAGGAGAGCGAACTCGCCCACCGCCACCATTGCCGCCGTGAGGTTCCCCCAAGAGAACGTGGGGAAGGTGAAGAGACTCAGATCGAGTAGCGCAGCCCGCTGAACCTTTTCGCGGTGACGCTCCCAGATCACGAACAGCACGATCGCGATAGCGGCGATTCCGAACGCAACGGGCACCACGGAGATCGCGGCATCGGCGGGCCAGGTCCATCCGAATGCCGTGAAATCGCCCTTTGGCGCCCACCATCCGAGATCTGGACCCTCGATCACTGCGAACACGAGCGCGCCGAACCCGATCGCGCTGAGCAACGCACCATCCACGTCCACGCCGGGGCGGGTCTTCTTGCTACGGGTCTCGGGAACAGTGAAGACCGCCGCGATGAACACGAGTGCCCCGAGAGGGTGGTACACGAGGAAGATCCAGTGCCAGGTGGTCCATTGCGTGAGGGCGCCACCCGCGAGGGGACCGATGGCGGCGGCGCCGGAAATTACGGCACCCCACACTCCGAACGCCGCTGCGCGGTACTTGCCTCGGAATACGGCGTTGACGGTCGAGAGAGTGGAGGGCATGATAAATGCCGCTCCGAGGGCCTGAACGGCGCGCGCCCCGATGAGGAGACCCGCCGTCGTGGAGGCGGCAGCGAGGAGGCTCCCGCCCATAAAGACCACGATCCCGGCGAGGAAGAGGCGCTTGCGGCCCCACTGGTCCGCGAGGTTGCCGGTCGAGAGCAGGAGTGCAGCGAGCAGTACCGCATACAGGCTGTTGACCCACTGCGCATCGGTGAGATCGAGGTTCAGATCGCCGATGATCGCCGGCAGTGCGACGCCCACTATCGTGCCGTCGAGAACGATCAGTCCGAGACCAATCGAGAGGACCGCAAGCCCGAGCCATTGCCGTCGTGTTGGTGCGCTTTCCTGCACCGGGGCCGTCGTCGTCATTCTTAGACCCGCGCGAGTTCCGGGGACGTAGTGGCGGGGTGGAGGACAGCACGCCGCAGAGCGACGAAGAAGACGATCATGCCTGCCGTGATGAGCATGTGGCCGAGGCCCGCGATCCCGGAGATCATCGCGTTGGATTCGAGCCCAAGAACGGTGAGGCTGCCGTGCCACACGAGCATGGCAGAGGTGAGGATCACGCCCGCGTTATAGAGCCAGAAGAACCAGGCAAACAGCCCGGGGCTTTGCGAGAGCGTGAAGACCTTTTCGATGACGAGCACGATGAGCAAAATGATGAAGCCGAGTGTCAGCAGGTGCGTGTGCGCCAGGCCGAGCTGGGTGAACTGGCCTTCGGGGAAATCGTTGAGCTTGGTGAACTCGCGATAGAAAAGGCCCGCGCCGACTCCGGCGAGCATGTAGAGGAAAGAGGCGTAGAACAGCTTCTTCATGGGGTGTTCCTTTCGGTTGACTAAATCAGTCCGGTTTCGTGTGCGATGTGGACAGCGCGGGAGCGGCTATCCACGTCGAGTTTGGTGAAGATGTGGGCGAGGTGACTCTTGACGGTGGCCTCGGTGACGAAGAGCGTGCGGGCGATTTCTTTGTTCGCCGCGCCCTTCGCGAGGAGTTTGAGCACCTCGATCTCGCGATCGGTGAGCTTGGGCAGGGGTGTGTGCATGCCCCTGATTACTCGCGATGCGAGATCGGGTGCGAGGACCATGCCCCCAGCAGCGGCGCGCTGAATGCCATCGATGATCACCTCGGGATCCACGTCCTTCAGGAGGTAGCCCGTGGCGCCGGCCTCGATCGCGCCGAGGATCTCGGCATCGCGATCGAACGTGGTCAGGATGAGCACCGCCGGGGCGGGAATGAGCGCGCGCAAGGCGGCCGTCGTCTGGATCCCATCGATCCCTTGGCCGAGGCGCAGATCGCAGAGCACCACATCGGGGTGCAGGTGGGCGGCGAGCGTGAGCGCTTCCTCGCCGGTGGCGGCCTCCCCAACGATCCGCACGGTCTCGCCGTTATCGAGCACGGCGCGTAATCCGCTCCGCACCACGGGGTGATCATCGACCAGGAGCACGGTGGTTGTCATGGCGTCTCCTCCGGGAAGGGCTGGGTGGGGTCGAGGTGAATCGGTAGGTGCACCGAGATGGCGGTGCCCTCGCCGGGGGTGCTCTCCACGTCGAGGCCGCCTCCGAGTTCGCGCAGGCGTGCCCGCATGAACCGCAGGCCGTAGCTTGACGTGCGTGCGGAGCGCTCCCAGGCGTTGAGGTCAAAGCCAACGCCGTCGTCGATAATATCGAGGCGCACGGAATCATCGGCGTCAATCAGGCTGACGACGACGCGCGTGGCCTGGGCGTGGAGGCGCACATTCGCGAGGGCGGACTGCGCGGTACGCAAGAGTGCGACCTCGACCTCGGTG
>JAKDIE010000232.1 GCA_030450655.1 Ruaniaceae bacterium | reverse complement strand
ACGACTGCGTTCCCGCGCGGCACAAGCCTGGGGCCCGACGGCGTGCGTTCCGAAGGCAGCGCCGTGACCGTGGATCTCTCGGCGGACGCGTGGGGGGCGAAGCCGGAGGACGTCCCGATGATGCGGGTGCAACTGCACCAATCGCTGTTGGCGCTCGCGGACATCGCGGTGGTGGATGTGAAGGTGATGGGGCAGGAACTCGAGTCCACAGGGCCGGTGCAGGATTTCACGCTGCCGCAGAACGTGGCCGCGCCCTACATGCTGCAAGGCAATGCGCTCGTTCGTTGGACGAACGGCGAGTTCGAGGTGGTGGACGATTCGGAGGAGTTCCAACTCTCCGTTCCGCGCACCCCTGCCGTCCCGTACGCGACATCGAGCGCACCGATCGTGGTGGTGGCTGCCGAGAACGACCTGCGCACGGTGGGAACCGAGACCGTGGCGGCCACCACGCTGTTCACCGGTGAAGATCTCGTGGCGCCCTCATACGACAGGTTCGACTGGGTGTGGACCACGCCGCGGGTATCTGACGGGACGCTTGCTGCGGTGAGTTCCACGGACTCCGCGCGCGCAATCTCTGCCACCTGGCTCGCGGGGATGACAGTGAAGGCGATCCGGGTCTCGCCGGGCGGGGAACGCGTGGCGATCGTGACCAGCGCCGATGGCGTGGATTCCTTGAACGTGGCGGTGGTGCTCCGGGACATCTCCGGCGCCCCCTACTCGCTCGGTGACCCCTTCTCGATCGCGCCCACGCTCAACGTGGTCAGTGACGTGACGTGGGTGGACCAAACGACGATCGGGGCGCTCGCTGCGCCGTCCGCCTCAGCGAGCGCGCTGCTGTACCTGATCTCCGTGGGTGGCCCCACGCGTGCGCGGCCGATGCTGGCTGCGGCGGAGTCCTTAACCTCTGCGCGGTCCGAACGTTCGATCCTGATGGTCACGGACGAGGGGACGCTCTTCGAGCGCACCGGTGCGGGCTGGCGCAGCCTCGACACTGGAGTGCGGGACCCGGCGTACTCGGGCTGAGAGTCCTCCCGCCGTCCAGGGGGCGGCGGTTATCCACAGGTTCGTGACTGGGCCTTGCGGGATGCCGCTGCAGACGGCGATGCTCGAGCTCATGAGTACAGGCTGGCTGCGCGCTGGGGTGCTGGAGGCGCTCGATCTCGTCACCCCGTGCTTCTGCGCGGGATGCGGCAGGCTAGGCGAGGCTCTGTGCGAGCGGTGTGGCGCCGCGCTATATGAGCCTCCACGGCCGGTGCGCGTCTCGGCAACCGATCTCCCGGTGTGGGCCGTCACCGCCTACGAAGGCGAGGTGAGGCGCCTGATCCTCGCCTGGAAGCGGGGGCGCGTGGACGTGGCAGGCCACATCCTCGCCGCGTTCTCGCAGTTCGCGGACCGCTGGCGACTGCTGTCCGATGAGCCGGTGGGCGTGGTCATCCCCGCCCCATCCGGACTGCGGCGCAGGATCTCGGGACGGTTCGTCGTCGGGCAGGTTGCAACGAGTGTGGGGGAGGTGCTGGAGGTGCCGGCGCGGGATGTGCTGCGCACGCGCAGCGTGGGGCATGGTGGTGGGCGCGGCGCGCTGGCACGCTCACGGAACTCTGGGGAGATCCGTGTGGTGGGGCGCGCGGAGCTGCCGGCGCGCGCGGTGGTGGTGGACGACGTCGTGACAACGGGCGTGACGCTCGAAGCGTGCGCGCGGGCGCTTGCGGGGCAGGGCGTGGAGGTGGCCGCCGGGCTCGTGCTCGCCGCAACCCCGCGCCGTAGTGTGGTGTGACGCGGGCCATATCGGACTAAGATGGTATGACCAGGATTTGACCTTTATGAGGGGGTGGTGCCGCGGACGTCAGCGCATCAAAGCTTCGCTCAGCATCAAACACCTCAAGGAGGAAACAATGGAGATCGTCGTCGTCGGACGAGGAACTGACATCAATGACAAGTTCCGCTCTCACGTGGAGGACAAACTCGAGAAATTGCAGCAGTTGGCGGTGGATCCCCAGCGCATCGAGGTCGAGGTCACTCGCGAGAAGAACCCACGATTGTCAGATAACGCCGAGCGTGTGGAACTCACCCTTCGGGGGAAGGGTCCCGTGATTCGCGCAGAGTCCTCGGCTTCCGATCGCTATGCGGCATTCGATATGGCGAGCGGCAAGCTTTCCGAGCGGTTGCGCCGCGCGCGCGATCGGCGCAAGGACCGGAGGAAGGGTGGTGGCGCTGCCCCATCCGTGCCGCCGATGCCGAGCACGCTGGACGATCTCGTGGTGCCCACCCCGGCCGAGCCGGAATCGCCGAAGCTCGAGCCCGGCAAGGCGGTCGAGACGCAACTTGGCGATTCGCCGGTGGTGGTGCGCCAGAAGTTGCACGAGGCCGTGCCGATGAGTGTGGATCAGGCCCTGTACGAGATGGAACTCGTGGGGCACCCGTTCTACCTCTTCGTGGAGGAAGAGTCGAAGCAGCCTGCGGTGGTCTACCACCGCACTGGATGGACGTACGGCGTCATTCGGCTGGAGGTTTCCGCTTCTAATGAGGCGTGAGGCGGCGCGCAGGCTCGCCCTGCGCGCGCAACACCTGGACCCGCCGGCGCCCCCGGGGCCGGCCGGGCCCGCGCGGATGCCCGCGAAGATCCGGAAGCTTGGGTTGATCCAGCTCGATTCGGTGAACGTGTTCGCCCGCGCCCACTACATGCCGCTGTTCTCGCGGCTCGGCCCGTACGATACGGCCGTGCTGGATCGCGCCTTTGGCACGCACCCGCGGCGGCTCGTGGAGCAGTGGGGGCACATGGCGTGCGTGGTGCCGCCCCACACGCACCAGCTACTGGCCCATCGCCGCAGGCAGTGGCTGAGTTCGGACGAGGCGCGCGGAAACCTCGCGTCCATCGAACGCTCCGCCCCCGGCCTCGTTGAGGAGGCGCGGCGCGCCGTGGCGGAGCAGGGCGCGATGACGGCCACCGCGTTCGAGGCGCAGCACGGCGCGATTCCCGCGAAGGTGCCGCAGATGTGGAGCCGCACCGCCGGAAAGGCCGCGTTCGAGCACCTCTGGTTCGCCGGCGAGTTCGCCACGGCGGCACGCACGGCGCAGTTCGAGCGGGTCTACGATCTCACCGAGCGCGTGCTTCCGCTGCGGGAAATGGACGACGACGACGCCCGACGTGACCTGACGCTGCGCGCACTACGCCACCTGGGTATCGGCACCGCGCGCTGCATCGCCGATTTCTACCGCTCGAACGTTGCCCTCACGGCGCAGTGGTTGGCCGCTCTCGAAGCGGAAGGCCTCGCCGAACGCGTGGAGGTGGACGGCTGGCGCGGGCC
>JAKDIE010000231.1 GCA_030450655.1 Ruaniaceae bacterium | reverse complement strand
CGCCTCCGGCTCGAGATCAGATTGCTCATTCGCCTTCAGCCAGTCACCAAGACTCGCAGAGGCAGCCTCATTCGGCCCCTTCCGCCCCGCCTTTGGTGTGAGGTTCTCCCACTCGTCTGGCCACTCTTCAGGGTCGAGTTCTTTCATGCGTTCAAGCCCCTCCTCGCTGTGCTTCAACTGTACGACAACACCCCACCCGGGCCACCCGCCTTCGCGGCAGCTATGAGAGAACTCTCATCCCACGACGATTTGGCCAGTGGGACACTGAACAGATGGCATTGGACGAACAACCCCCGCGCGCGCACCGCCGCCCCGGACCCACCGTCCGATCCACTATCCTCGTCACGGTCCTCGTTCTCGCCGCCATCGCCCTCGCAACCGCAGGGTTCACCGTCGCCGTGCTTCAGGAGCGGCGCGTCACCGAGCGGGTGGACGCCGATCTCTCCAGTTCCGTTGACTCCTTCCGGCTGCTCGCCTCCACCGGCGTGAATCCCACCACCGGCGAGCCGTTCGCATCGGCCGACGAACTCATCCGCGCGGCCATCGCCCGCACCATTGCCGCGCGCAACGAGGGCCTGATCGGGATCGTTGACGGCCGCATCGAGTACGTCTCCACCGGCACCTCCGTGGCACTCGCCGATGATCCCGCGCTCATCGCCGAGATCGGCCCCCTCCTCGCGGGCCCCGCCGCAACCCTTGCCACAATCCGCACCGATCTGACCACGTACCGGATCGCGGTCGTCCCCGTCACTCTCGACGGCGCCGGCTCCACCGCCGGGCTTGTTCTCGGCTTCGATCTCGCCGCGGAACTCGGCGAGTTCCGCCAGATTTTCACCACCTATGTCCTCGTGGCGGTCGCTTCCCTCGCCGTCGTGGGGGTGGTGGGCTGGATCGTCGCCGGTCGCCTCCTGCTCCCCATCCGCACGCTCGCCGAGAGCGCCCGCCGCATCGGTCGCGACGATCTGTCCGAACGCATCCCGGTCACGGGCTCCGACGATCTCGCCCGCATGACCACCACCGTCAACGAGATGCTCGATCGCCTCGAACACTCCTTCGCCGCCCAGCACGAGCTGGTGGGGGATGTGAGCCACGAACTGCGCACCCCGCTCACCATTGCGCGCGGTCATCTTGAGCTCATGAACCCCGACGACGCCACGGACGTCCGCTCCGTGCAAGCCCTGGTCCTGGACGAGGTGGGGAGGATGAACCGCGTGGTTGATGACCTGACCACGCTCGCCTCGGTGGAACAGCCCGGCTTCCACCGCCCGGCGCCGCTCGAGGCGGGGCTGCTGACGGACGAGGCGTATGACAAGGCGCTGGCGCTCGGCCCACGCGAGTGGGTGATCGAATCCCGCGCCGAGGCCACCATCCTGGGCGACAGGCAGCGCCTCACACAGGCGTGGCTCCAACTCGCCGCGAACGCTGTGAAGTTCTCCTCCGAGGGCTCCCGCATCGCGCTCGGCTCCGCCGTACGCAAAGGCGCGTTGCACCTGTGGGTGACGGACGCCGGGGTGGGCATCGCCGTCGGGGATATCCCTCGCATCTTCGAGAGGTTCGAGCGCGTGGGGGATCTCGCCACTCGCGGTTCGGGCCTCGGTCTGGCGATCGTGCGGGCGATCATGGAGGCCCACGGCGGGCGCGTCGAGGTGGCGTCCGAGCCGGGGCGCGGCTCAACTTTTTCGCTGATCATTCCTGGCGCTACCCCACACGACGAGGAGCTTCCGTGACCCAAATTCTCATTATCGAAGACGAGGAACGCATCTCAACTTTCGTGACGAAGGGGCTGAAGGCCGCCGGATTCGCGGCGGGGAGCGCGCGCACGGCGCGCGAGGGCTTCGACCTCGCCGTCACGGCAGAGCCTGCGCTGATCATTCTCGACCTCGGGCTACCGGACGAGGACGGAATGTCCCTCCTCGCGCGCCTACGCGGCTCGGGAGTCACGTCCCCCGTGATCGTGCTGACGGCGCGAAGGGGGCTCGACGACACCGTGGCGGCTCTCGAAGGCGGCGCGGATGACTACATGGCGAAGCCGTTCGGCTTCGACGAACTGCTGGCTCGCGTGCGGTTGCGGCTTCGGCCTGCCGCGGGGGCGGAGGCGTCCGAGCTCTCGCACGGCGGCGTGACGCTGAACCTGCTCACGCGGCGTGCACTCGTGGGCGGGCGTGAAATCGAACTCTCCGCGCGGGAGTTCACGCTCGCCGAGACATTCCTGCGCCACCCGGATCAGGTGCTGAGCCGAGAGCAGTTGCTCTCGCAGGTGTGGGGGTACGACTTCGATCCTGGCTCAAACGTGGTGGACGTCTACGTGCGGTACCTACGCGGGAAGATCGGCGCGGATCGAATCCAGACCGTTCGGGGCGTGGGATACCGCCTCCAATCGGTGGAGGTTCAGTGACGGCATCGCTCCCCATCTCGGGGTCAAACCAGGGTGAAACCAGGGGCTTTGCTACTTCCCTCGGTGCCCTTTTGTACAGGAAGCTGAGAACATGACACAGCAGGTCCCCACGAAGACGCTGGCTCGGCCGCGCCCTGATGAGCAGCGCGAGGCTCGTCCATCTCTCACGAGCTTCGTGCAGACACTCCTCGATGGGATTCGAGGGCGCGCTGGGTGGAAAGCCGAAGCGCTTGGGACGGCCGTATTCTTCGTCCTATACATGGTCTGGTTCGCGAACCTTGAGCAGTCCACGGCTCATTTCCACGTGATGCACTCGGTCTTGGACGATCACATCCCGTTCACCGAGGTGTTCGTGCTGCCGTATCTGGCGTGGTTCATCTTCATGCCGGTTACGCTCGTCTACCTGTTCGCCTTCGCCGGGGAAACCTTCCGCAAGACCGCACTGTTTCTCGCCATCGGGATGGTGTGCAGCCTGGTCATCTTCACCCTGTGGCCAACGATGCAGGATCTGCGGCCCCTCGAGATGCCGCGCGATAACGTCTTCACCGACTGGATTGCGACGATCTACCAGGCGG
Source organism: Ruaniaceae bacterium (assembly GCA_030450655.1). Classification (GTDB taxonomy): domain Bacteria; phylum Actinomycetota; class Actinomycetes; order Actinomycetales; family Actinomycetaceae; genus KH17. The sequence continues at coordinate 338 of JAKDIE010000231.1, read as the reverse complement.
ACACGCCCACCAACGTGAGCCCAAGCATTCATGCGCTCAACACACTCGGCATCCAGTTCGGGATCCTCCACTGCGATCGCCTGAGGAGGCGCCCCGGCATCCAGATCGGTACGGCTGTGCTTTCCGTGTTGATCATCGCCTCCACGGTGATGATTAAGCAGCACTCGATCCTGGACGTTCTGGCTGCGTTCGCGCTGGCCATTCCTCTCTATCTCATCACCTTCGGCCCCGAGGCGCCGCGGAGGATTCTTCGGGCGCTGAGCGGAGCGGAGTCGCAGTCGCTGGACCCAGTCGCTCGCGTCGCGCAGCAACCCTGAGCCTGGATTCCGCGACTACGC
>JAKDIE010000230.1 GCA_030450655.1 Ruaniaceae bacterium | reverse complement strand
CGACGGCGTGCGGCTCTCGAAGGCGCGCCGCTACCGGTACGCCAACAGGGACATGGCAGAACTGCGGGCGAAACTTGCAGAGGCGCGCGGCGCGGGGGCCCGGCGCATCGTGGTGGTCACGGACGGCGTGTTCTCCATGGACGGGTACCTCGCCCCGCTACCCGAGATCTGTGATCTCGCCGAGGAATTTGACGCGCTGGTGATGGTTGACGATTCGCACGCCATCGGAGTCATGGGGGCGGCGGGCGCTGGCACGCCCGAGCACTTCGGCGTCAGCGATCGTGTGGACATCTACACGGGCACCTTCGGAAAGGCGCTTGGTGGGGCCTCGGGCGGGTACGTGGCCGCGCGCGCCGAGATCGTGGCCGTGCTGCGCCAGCGCGGTCGCCCCTACCTCTTCTCGAACTCCCTCGCCCCATCGATCGTTGCCGCCACCATCGAGGCGCTGGACCTCGCGGTGGAGTCGAGCCAGTTGCGCGAGGACCTCTTCCGGAACGCCGCCTACTTCCGCCGCCGCATGGCGGAGGAGGGTTTCGAGGTGCTTCCGGGCGAGCACCCGATCTGCCCGGTGATGCTCGGCGAGGCGAGTGCCGCAGCCAACCTCGCGGACTCGATGCTCGAGCACGGCGTCTACGTGACCGCCTTCTCCTACCCCGTGGTGCCACAGGGTCTTGCCCGCATTCGCGTGCAGATGTCCGCAGCACACACGATCGACGACGTCGAGGAGTGCGTTCAGGCGTTCATCGCCGGGTCGTAGCGGTATCTACTCCGCCTCAAGGCCCTCCTGGACCGGGATGTTCACGTGGGGGAGATCCCGCACCGCGCGGCGGACCGCGCTGGAGACTGCTGGGGAGACTCGTTCGTCGAACACTCCGGGGATGATGTAGTTCGGCGAAAGTTCGTCCCGCGAGATCACGGAGGCGATCGCCACGCCCGCTACGCGCAGGAGTTCCGTGGTGATCTCGCGCACCTTCGCATCCAGTAGCCCCCGGAATAGGCCGGGAAATGCGAGGACGTTGTTGATCTGATTGGGGAAGTCTGAACGGCCGGTGGCCACGATCGCGGCGTGCTTGGCTGCGGCGATCGGGTCCACCTCGGGGGTTGGGTTCGCCATCGCGAAGACGATCGCATCCGCGGCCATCTGGGCGATGTCAGCGCCGTCCAGGATGTTGGCGTGCGAGACGCCGATGAACACGTCTGCGTCCTTGAGTCCGTCCTTGAGGGAGCCGGTCACGCAGCGCGGATTCGTGTTCTGAGCCAGCCACGCGCGGGAGGGGTGCATTCCTTCGACGTCGTTCCTGCTGAGCGCGCCGCCGCGGCCGTACCCAACGATGTCCGTTGCGCCGTGAGCCATCAGCAGCTTGATAATGGCCGATCCCGCCGCGCCCACGCCGGAGACGACGATCCGCACGTCCTCGATCTTCTTGCCCACGAGGGTGAGGGCGTTGATCAGCGCGGCCAGCGTCACGATCGCCGTGCCGTGCTGGTCGTCGTGGAACACGGGGATGTCGAGTTCGGCACGCAGGCGCTCCTCGATCTCGAAGCAGCGCGGCGCCGAGATGTCCTCGAGGTTGATCCCGCCGTAGGCCGGGGCGATGGCCTTGACGATCGCGATGATTTCTTCGGTGTCTTTGGTGTCCAGCACGACGGGCCAGGCGTCGACGTCGGCGAACTGCTTGAAGAGGACGGCCTTGCCCTCCATCACGGGCAGTGCAGCCTCCGGCCCGATATCACCGAGGCCGAGCACTGCGGTGCCGTCCGAGACGACGGCCACCGTGTTCGCTTTGATGGTGAGGAGGTGCGCCTTCTCGGGCGTGTCATGGATCGCGATGCACACGCGTGCGACGCCGGGAGTGTAGACGCGGGAGAGATCGTCACGATTGCGGATGGGGGACTTCGGGGCCACCTCGATCTTGCCGCCCACGTGAGCGAGGAAGGTCTGATCCGCTACCGAACTCACCGTGACGCCGGGCAGGCTCTCGACGCGCTCCTTCACCAGCCGGCGGTGCGCGGAGTCCGTCACGTCGCACGTCAGATCGAGGACGATCTGACCACGATCGGACTCCGCGACATCGAGACCCTTCACCTGCCCTCCGGCGTCGGCGATCGAGTCGACCACCTTGGAGAGGGACGAGAGTGCCTCGTTGATGTGGATCCGGTAGGAGGCGGTGTACGAGGGGGAGGTGCGCACGAAGCAAGAACCCTTCATCGAGTGGGAACGCGGATATCTCTATCTTATGGACCGAAAGGCCGAGCGCATGTAGGTCCGACTACCCAAAGAAGCCAGCCGCCCCCAGTGGGTTATCACATCCCGAGCCGCCACGTGGTCGCCTCGGACTGATGGCGCAAGAAGGCCGAGAATCGCCCGCCCTTCATGCGCAGTTCGTCCACCGTTCCGTCCTCGACGATCCGCCCATCCTCCATAAAGAGGACCCGGTCGGCGGTCTGGATGCTCGTGAGCCGGTGCGCCACGATCACCCGCGTGCGCGGTCTCGGGTCCCCCGTGAGCGCCGCCGCGATCGCCGTCTCGTTTTCGGCATCCAGTGCGGACGTCGCCTCGTCCACCAGCAGTAGGGGAGCCGGCTTCAGTAACGCCCGAGCGATCGAGACGCGCTGGCGCTCGCCGCCGGAGAGCGTCGAGCCACCCTCGCCGACTCTCGCATCCCAGCCGCCAGGAACGCGCCCGAGGATCGAGTCCACCTGGGCGAGCCGCGCTGCTGCGGCGAGTGTGTCGTCGTCGGCCTCCGCGTGACCCGCCCGGATGTTCTCCTCAATGGTGCCGTCGAAGAGATAGGGCTGTTGGAAGACGACGCTCACGAGGCCGCGGCGGGAATCGGCGTCGAGGGTCGCCACATCCACGCCTCCGACGACGATCGATCCTTCGGTAGGGGTGTGGAGCCCCGCGAGGAGAGAGAGGAGGGTGGACTTCCCAGAACCAGAGGGGCCGACGATCGCCGTCGTGCTCCCCGGCTCGAGTGTGAGATCCAGTCCGTTGAGCACTCGCGGGAGGTCCTCGCCGTACGCGAAGCCGATGCCTTGCAGCTCGACCCCGGCGGCCCCGTCCGCCACCCATTCGCGGGAGCCCGCCGGAACGAGGGGTGCGTCGAGAACGGTCCGGAGCGTCCGCAGGACCCCGGTGGCGCTCTCGACGCCGCCGCTCAGCTCCGCAAGCACCGTGAACGGCTCGAGATACCTGACGATGACGACGATCAGTGCAATGGACTGGGGAATGGAGACGGCGCCGGTGACGGCGAGCCACACGACGCTGCCCGCCATCGCGAGCAGTGCGACTTGGCTCGCGAGGCTGAAAAGGATCTGACCG
>JAKDIE010000020.1 GCA_030450655.1 Ruaniaceae bacterium | reverse complement strand
GGCCTTCTTGGTGGGCGTTGCCGTCACGATGTGACCTTTCCTTCTAGCAACCGAACGTTATCGAGCGCGGCGACCTCAGGGTGGTGGAGATCGAACGCAGGACGCTCGGAACGAATACGCGGGATCGAGGTGAAGTTGTGACGAGGTACGGGGCACGCAGTTGCCCACTCGAGGGAACCCCCGAAGCCCCACGGATCGTCAACGAAGACGGTGCGCGGGCCCCGCTGAGTCTTCACGAAGTTCCAGATGAATGGCAGGGTCGAGATCGCCGTCAGGAACGCACCAATCGTGGAGATCTGGTTCATGAGCGTGAAACCGTCCTCAACCATGTAGACGGCGTAGCGGCGCGGCATGCCATCGACACCGAGCCAGTGCTGGATGAGGAAGGTCATATGGAAACCGATGAACAGCATCCAGAAATGTAGCTTCCCAAGGCGTTCGTCGAGCATGCGGCCCGTCCACTTCGGCCACCAGAAGTAGAAGCCTGAGAACATCGCGAAGACCACCGTGCCGAAGACGACGTAGTGGAAGTGCGCCACCACAAAGTAGGTGTCATGCACGTGCCAGTCCATCGCGGGACTCGCGAGAATGACGCCGGTCAATCCACCAAAGACGAAGGTGAAGAGGAATCCGAGTGAGAAAAGCATCGGGGATTCGAACGAGATCTTTCCTCGCCACATCGTCCCCAACCAGTTGAAGATCTTCACACCCGTGGGCACGGCTATCGCCATCGTGAGGAGCGAGAAGAACCCAAGCATGATCGCGCCCGTCGTGAACATGTGGTGCGCCCATACGGAGATCGAGAGTGCGGCGATCGCGATGGTGGCAAGGACCAGGGTCTTGTACCCGAAGATGGGCTTGCGTGAGAACACGGGGATCACTTCGGAGACGATGCCGAAGAACGGCAACGCGATGATGTACACCTCTGGGTGGCCAAAGAACCAGAAGAGATGCTGGTAGAGCACGGGGCCGCCAGATTCGGCAGCGTAGATGCCACCGCCCAGGACGCGGTCATACAGGAGCCCAAAGAGTGCGGCCGCCAGGATCGGGAAGCACATGAGGACGAGGAGCGCCGTGATCAGGATGTTCCACGTGAAGATCGGCATCCGGAACATCGTCATGCCGGGGGCCCGCATGGTCATGATGGTGGCGATGAAGTTGACTGAGCCAAAGATCGTGCCGAAGCCTGTCATCGCCAGTCCAACGATCCAAAGATTCACTCCCACGCCGGGCGTATAGGCACTAGTCGAGAGCGGCACGTAGCCGGTCCAACCCATCGAGGCGGCGCCGCCTGGGGTGAGGAAGCCGGCGCAGGCGATAATGCCACCAAACAGGAAGAGCCAGAAGGCGAACATGTTTAGGCGCGGGAATGCCACATCGGGTGCGCCGATCTGCAATGGCACCATGATGTTGCCGAAGGCCGTAAACAGCGGCGTCGCGAAGAGGAACAGCATGATTGTTCCGTGCATCGTGAACAGTTGGTTGTACTGGTCCTTCGATTGGAGGAGCAGTCCGGGCTCGAACAGTTCAACACGGATCATGAGGGCCATGAGGCCCCCGAAGATGAAGAACGCGAATGCCACGTAGAGGTACATGTAGCCGATCACCTTGTGATCGGTGGACGTGATCCACGAGACGACCGTTTGACCAAGGGATTGGCGCTCGGGCCGCAGTCCGCGGACCTGATCGGTGGTGTCGATAGCGGTGGTTGCCATCAGTGATCGCCTCCAGTGTTGCCCCAACGGTTGAGGGTGGGATCGTCAAGCGGTCCGGTCTGACCGTCCGCCTCGTATTGCGCCATCACTTCTTCGAACTCATCGACCGGAATGACCTCGACGCGGAAGAGCATCTCCGAGTGGAACTCGCCGCACATCTCGGCGCACTTGCCTCGATACACGCCTTCCTGGGTGGGTGTGATCTGGAAGGTGTTGGTCCGGCCTGGAATCATGTCGGATTTGTAGAGGAACTCCGGTATCCAAAAGGCGTGGTTGACATCCCGTGACATGACCTCGAACTGCACGTTCTGGTCCAGCGGGAGATAGAGGGTAGGCAGGTGCTCCATGTCGTCACCCTCGCCCTGAATCTGAATGCGCTCACCGGAATAGTGGACGTCAAACTCCGAATAGTAGAAGTCCCAGCTCCATTGCTTGCCGTACACCTGCACCGTGAGATCGGGGTTTTCGTCCAAGTGCAACGTCTCTTCAACCGTGCGTTGCGAGGCCACAAAAAGCACTCCCACCATGACGATTGGAATCACCGTGTACATGAGTTCAAGCGGCACGTGGTACTGCAACTGCACCGGGAGTTGATTGTCGCCCTTACGCTTGCGATACACGATGAGCGCCCAGATCATGAGTCCCCACACGAGGACACCAACGGCGAGCAGTGCGGCCCACGAGCCCGTCCACAGCGCGATCAAGGCACCGGTCTTGTCCGTGACCTCGGGCGTGGAGGGCATGAACCCATTTGCGATGGTTTCCGACGAGCACCCGGTGAGGGCCAGTGCACCGATCGCGGCAATCGCCCCGATCCGTGCGGCCGGGTTGCTGGAACGCTTCTGCACCACTGCGACCTTCCGACGAGCTAACTGAAGGGACTTACGTCCCGCCAGTTAGCCTACAACGGAATATCGGCGGTTTCTCGCTGGAAAGCCCGTCGTGGCGTGCGCCACGTTGGGTGGCCGTGACTGGGCTCGCTCAGAGGAGTGAAACGATGTCCGCAAGCACCGCTTGCGATTCCGTGCCGCTTTCGTCATTGGCGGGGAAAAGGAAGAGCACGCGGCTACCGACGGGCACCCCGATGAGTTCGTCAAACGCCGTTCCCGAGCCGGCAGCGATGACCAGTGGGGGCTGAGCACCGTATGAATCAGGTTCGCCGTCCCAGCTGACATCCGACCACGTCGTCCCAAATGGGGCGTTGCTCCAGGTGCTGGCGCCGTACGCCGCCACGAACACGTCTCCCGCAGTAATCGGCGTACCGGTTCCCTCCGAAAGGACGTAGACCTCGATCTCAGTTGGCGCTGCTGCAACCTCGCCGATCACCGGAATCGCAGGCGTTCCGGGCTCCGCACTGATGGTGATGCCCTCAGGCAGTTGACCGGTGAGCGGCGTCGCCTCTCCCACGAAATCGTCGCTCATTCTGGCGTCGAGGAGGTCCACCACGAAGACGAGTACGTCTCCCGGCTCGACTCCGAGATCGGCATTGCCCTCTGCGTACGCGTATTCAGACGGTATCGAGAGCACAACACGGTCACCCACGTGCGTCCCGAGGAGGCCATAGCGCCACCCCGGAATGAGTCGATCCAGGCTGAATGCACTGGGTGTTGGCGCGGTGAACGACGACTGCACGGGCTCCTCGCCCCAGATCCCTACCTGGTAATGGCTGATCAGCACCGCGCCGGATTCGATCTCGGCGCCGTCTCCCTCGTGGACCACCGCGATCGTAAGATCCTCCGGAGCGTCCGCATCCGGGAAGGAAAGAATCGGTGCCTCGCCGAACGCGCCCTCGACCAGCGGAAGATCTTCGCCGGGGACCCCGACCACTACCTCGGGAGCCTGCACGTCCTCTGGCGTGGAGTCACCATCCTGTGGCCCTTCATCGGCGGAGCATCCAGACAGGAACAGTGTGGCCGCGGCAACAACCGCGAAAAAACGACGCATGACTTCCTAGAAAGAGTGTGGTTGATCGGCAGGCGCGTGCTCAGTGGAAAGAGTCTCCACAAGCGCAACTTCCCGCAGCATTGGGGTTGTCAATCGTGAAGCCCTGCTGCTCGATCGTGTCCGCGAAGTCGATGCTCGCGCCATCAAGGTAGGGAACGGACATCTTGTCGACGATGACCTCGACGCCGCCAAACTCGGCGATGGCGTCGCCGTCAAGGACTCGCTCGTCGAAGTACAGCTGATAGATCAGCCCTGAGCATCCGCCCGGCTGAACCGATGCGCGCAGGCGTAGATCGTCCCGGCCTTCCTGGTCGAGAAGGCTCTTCACCTTCGCGCTCGCGGCTTCGGTAAGAAGTACACCGTGGGTCTTGGTGGTCGTGTCCATGTTCTGCCTTTCGTCTACGGGTAGCTTACGCTTCGGGGGCCGGTCAGCCCGAAACTGACCATGTCCGTGCAATCCGCTGCGCACGAGCCTTCACGGTGTTCAACTCATCGCCATACGAATATGTTCCAACGATCCCCAGATTTGCTCGCTGCCGGCGTGACGTGTGATCCTCGCGGACCACCACAACGACGGGCACGGCGTTCTCGATGGCTGCATCCGCAACGGCGGTGGCGAGTGATGCCGTGAGCTCCTCCACTCCCAGAGTGTTCAGGACGACGACGACGAGATCGCTCGCAGCGACGTGTCCCGCGAGCCCCGTGATCTCGGCGCAGCCGTCGCGGACGTGCTGAGCACTGCCTCCGAGAGCGAGCAGCGCGAATCCCACGCCACCACCGGCGCCCGAGTATGGCTCCAGAGACCAGCGCATGGGGCGTCCGTTCACCAGATCGAGCCGGGCGATTTCCTTCTCGATCACGTCGGCAAACTCCCCAGCTCGCCGATCCTCCGCGAGGGCCGCTTCGTCGCCAATCGAGGCGGCGCGCAACGCGCCCGCACCCCGGAGCCCCCGCAGCGCAGCGGCGTCCTCGCAGAGGAATCGTGTTCCCGCGATCGCCCGCCGTGCCGCCTCGAGGCCACCCCAGCGCTCTCGCGCCGCCCAGATCAGGGACGCTCCGCCGTCGTGCAGGTTCCTGTCGCTGACCACCACGGTCCGTCCAGTTCCGAGAGCGTCGAGAATCTCGCTCGCCGGCTCGCGAGACACGTCCGTGAGACCCAACGTCCCCACTGCATCCGCGGCGGTCTCGGGAACACGGAAGACCGTCACCTCATCGGCGGGCGCCTGAGAAAGCCAGCCCTCGCGGATCTCCGCTGCCCGATCGGCGAGCTCGCCCGCCACGATCAGGACCTTCACGATTTGCCGTGTGTCATGCTGGACCTTATGACCCTGCTTCGGACCATCTCGCTCGCAGCCGCAACTGCCATTGCCCTTGGAGCCTGCTCGCCGGTCGAGAAACAGGTTGATCCGGTGGGCGCCGATGAGCTCACCGCAGCCGTCATCGAGCGGCTCGAAGCCGAACTTGACGTGCCTTTCGACGTCCAGTGTGAGCAGGAACTGCCCGCGAACGTGGGGGCAACCGCCACGTGCGATGTCACATCTCCCGCCACCAGTGTGGGAGATGTCACTGTCCTCGTCACCGTCACAGGCGTGGACAGCGAGACGGGAATCGTCAGTTTTGATCTCACCGCGGAACCAGTAGCTCAGCCGAGCGAGGATGAGGCGGAGGAACCCGGTACCGAGTCCGAGGACGAATCCACCTCATAGACCCCGGCGAGCCGGGCGAGAAGAATGGCCTCCGCCAGCACGGCGCGGCGCAGTTCGTCGAGGTGCATCGACTCATCCTGCGAGTGCGCGCGAGAATCCGGGTCCTCGATGCCCATGACGAGCACCTCTGCCGCTGGAAACACTCGCTCAAAATCGGCGATGAACGGGATCGATCCACCCACGCCGATCTCGGTGCTCTGCGTCCCCCATGCATCCTGAAGTGCCGCGTGCGCCTCGAGGCGAGCGGCGCCAGCTTTGGCCTGATATGAAGGCCCGAGTTCGCCCTGGACCACCGTGACCTCCGCCCCGAGCGGCGCGTGCGCCTCGAGATGGTCCCGCAGGAACGCATAGGCGGCGCGCGGGTCCTGCCCCGGTGGGACGCGGAGCGACAGGTACGCGGTGCACACCGGAGCGATGGTGTTCGAGCGCCTGTCCACGCTCGTCACGTCCATGCCGATGACCGAGATGGCGGGAGCGTTCCACAGGTGTTGCGCGATCGGCGTGAGGACCTGATAGCCATCCACAACGCCAGAATCGGCGCGGAAATCCGCCTCGAGGTAGTCCACCTCGGCGGTCCCAGCGTGGGTGAGCCCCTGGACTGCAACTGCGCCGCGAGAATCGTGGAGGGTCGCGATGAGCCGCGCCATCAGGGTGGGGGCATCGAGGAGAGGGCCGCCAAACATTCCCGAATGCAGCGCGTGATCGGCAACGCGCACCGTGACGCGCGCTTCGGCGAGGCCGCGGAGGGTTGTGGTGACGGAGGGAACCCCAACCTTCCAGTTCGAGGAGTCGAGGACCACGATCGTGTCCGCCGCAAGATCGGCCGCATGCGCCTCGAGGAACGGGGAGAACGACGGCGATCCCACCTCTTCCTCTCCCTCGATGAAGCAGCGCACCGTGGCGGGAAGCTCGTCACTCAGGATGCGCAGTGCACCCACGTGTGCCACCACGCCTGCCTTGTCATCGGCGGTGCCACGTCCGAACAGTCGCCCATCGCGCTCGAGGGGCTCGAAGGGGTCGTCTTGATGCCACAGTGAAGGATCACCTGGCGGTTGGACATCGTGGTGAGCATAGAGCAGCACCGAGGGGGATCCGGCCACGGCGCGCCTCTCGGCGATGACCGCCGGGCGCGAACCGCCGTCTGACACTACCCGAGCATCGAGTCCCACGGACTGCAGAAGCGAGGCGACCGCGCCGGCGCTCTCTTTGAGGGTGGATTGATCGAAGGCCGCCGCCGAGACGGAGGGAATCCGCACCAGATTCTTCAGATCGTCGACCACCTGGGCGAATGTCGAATCAAGACGGGCTGAGAGTTCATCACGAGTGACCACCCGACCAGGCTACCCGTCAACCAGATGTGGCCTAAACTGGCTGGCGTGATCTTCAGGAAAAAGAACGAGACGCCCGCCGCGCCCACAGAGCCCGGATCGGAGCCGCTCGGCAAGGGGCACGCGACGCCCACGCGCAAGCAATCGGAGCAAGCCCGAAAGAGGCCTCTCGTTGCTGGTGACCCGAAGACCGCGCGGAAGCGGCAGCGCGAACGCCAGAACGAGTTGTACGCGCTCCAGCGCCAGGCGATGGAAACCGGAGATCCGAAGCTCGAAAAATACCTCGCGACCCGCGATCAGGGCCCCGCGCGGCGCTTCGCGCGCGATTACGTGGACGCCCGGTACAGCGTGGGAGAGATCTTCCTCCCGATCGCGTTCCTCATTCTGATCGTGATGATGCTCGGCGGGCAGTACCCGGAACTGGCCTTGACCCTCACCGGTGTGATGTACTTTTTCGTGTTCGCAGGGCTCCTCGACAGCCTGATCATGGTGTGGTTCCTCAAGCGCCGCCTGAAGGCGCGCTTCAACGACGACGACGTCCCAAAGTGGACGGGCTTCTATGCCTTCCAGAGGTCCTTCATGCTTCGCCGCTTCCGCATGCCGCGCCCGCTGGTGCGCCGCCGCGAGTGGCCTCACCTCGTCGAGAAGTAATCGTCCACCCACATCAAGGAGAGTCATGGCATACCGCTACCTCGGAAACTCCGGCCTCAAGGTCAACGAGATCATCTACGGAAATTGGCTTACCCACGGCTCGCAGGTCGAGGCGGAGACCGCTGCGGCCTGTGTGGCGGCCGCTTTGGACGAGGGCATCACCACCTTTGACACTGCCGACGTGTACGCGAATGGCCGGGCCGAGGAGGTCCTTGGGAATGCGCTGAGGGCCGAGCGCCGCGAATCGCTCGTGGTGCTTTCGAAGGTCTACTGGCCAACCGGCCCGCAGGGTCCGAATGACTGCGGTTTGTCCCGCAAGCACATCATGGAGAGCATCAACGCGACGCTGCGTCGGCTCCAGATGGACTACGTGGATGTGTACCAGGCGCACCGCTTCGACTACTTCACTCCGTTGGATGAGACCATGCTCGCATTCGCGGACATCGTCCACGCTGGCAAGGCCCACTACATTGGCGTCTCGGAATGGAACGCCGAGCAGATCACGGCGGGTGCGGAACTCGCCCGGGATCTTGGCATTTCTCTCATCTCCTCCCAACCGCAGTACTCGATGCTGTGGCGCGTGATCGAGCCCGAGGTCGTTCCCGCGTGCCAGGAAGCGGGCGTCAGCCAGATCGTCTGGTCCCCCGTCGCCCAAGGCGTGCTCACTGGGAAGTACGTGCCCGGACAACCCATCCCTGCTGGTTCGCGCGCCACGGATGAAAAGGGCGGCGCGAACATGATCAAGCGCTTCTTGAACGACGACGTGCTGACTGCGGTGCAACGCCTGCGTCCCATCGCGGATGAACGCGAGATCACGATGGCGCAACTCGCCGTCGCCTGGGTATTGTCACGCCCCAACGTGACCTCGGCGATCATCGGCGCCTCGCGCCCCGAACAGGTCCGGGAGAACGTCAAGGCATCCCAGATCGTTCTCGACGACGATGCCTTCGCGCGTATCGATGAGGCTCTCGCGGATGTCGTGGTCCAGGACCCGTCACACACCGAGAGCCCCACTCAGCGCCCCTGCTGAGAAACCGCTACCGGCCAGTCAGGCTCCGGTTGATGGCGCCGGGCCAGCTCGGACCCTCGTAGACGAACGCAGTGAAGGACTGCAGGAGGTCCGCGCCAGCACTCAGAAGAGCCCGCGCGTCGTCGGCATTCTCGATCCCTCCCACACCGATCACGATCTGATCGTCCGCCAGGCGGTCCCGCAGCAGCCCGACGACGTCCCTGGCGCGTTGCTTCACGGGTGCCCCTGAGAGGCCCCCCGGACCGTAATCGTGGCCAAGGGTGGTGTTTGTGGCGCAGATCCCGGCGATTCGCTCCTGCACCGCCATCTCCGCGATATCTGCGATCTCGGACGAGGAAAGATCCGGAGAAATCTTCACGATCACGGGAACGTCCCGGTGTGCGACCCGTGCCGCTTCCTCCCGCACCACGTGCACGATGGGGCGCAGGGCGTCGACGTCTTGCAGGTCCCGCAGGCCGGGGGTGTTCGGCGAGGAGACGTTGATCGTGAGGTAATCGGCCCAACGAGCGACCTGACGGGTGGAGGCGCGATAGTCCTCGGCCGCGTCCGCGAGTGCCGTGACTTTGGATTTCCCGATGTTCACGCCAACGAATGCGGCGCGCCCAGGCACCGTTCCTCTGAGGGTAGCGAGGCGCACGCCAGCGGCTTCGGCTCCATCGTTATTGAACCCCATTCGGTTCCGAAATGCCCGCACGTCCGTGTGCCGCCAGAGGCGTGGCTTCTCGTTGCCTGGCTGCGGGAGAGCCGTCACCGTTCCCACTTCCACAAATCCGAAGCCGAGCGCATCGAAACCAAGAACGGCCTTCGCGTCCTTATCCATGCCCGCAGCGAGGCCAAGCGTGCCCGGCACGGGCCGGTAGAACACACTCAGGCGCGTGGACTCGGCGGGCCCGAATCCCGCACCAAGGGTGGATTTCAGCGACCGGCGTACGGGCTCGATCGCACCGGCAGCCGCGATCGCCGTGACCGCCTGGTGGTGCGCCATTTCCGGATCAGTATGAGTCAGGACCTTGTCGTAGAAGGTGCGGTACACGGGTCTCCTTAGGCCAGTCGATCGATGCGCTGCGGATCCGACCGCCACAGCCACGCCATGCCGAGGAGCGGTAGCACGAGCGGCACGTAGCCGTATCCCCCGCCGAAATAGGAGCAGACCGTGGCGGCCGGGAAGAGAGCTGGACGATGCATCGAGAGGGCACCCACAGAGATCACGCCAATGAACTCGATCACGACCGCGGTCCACGCCACCCGCCGCATTCGCCGGCCGTTGTGGGCGAGTGCGATCGTCGCCATGATGTAGACAGCAGCGGCGAACGCCGATAACCCGTATGCGAGAGGCGCAGCCTCGGCATCACGAATGAGTTGTACGAGCGATCTCGCCGTCGCCGCCACCGCGAATATGCCGTAGACGAGGATCAGGACTCGTCCCAGCCCGTACGCGGGCTTGCGATCATCGTTGACGCTCACAGTCCCGCCACCTGCCAGGCCCTCCACATCATGACTGCAATGGTGATGCCGCCAACCGCCATCACTGCGGAAGATACCTTGGAGCGATCGGCGAACGCCCACGCGACGCAGATCGGGAGAACGAAGAGCGCAGTGATGAGGTACCCCCAGAACACAAAGGGATCGCCCTGGAGCATCCCCCGAGCCTGCTGGAAGATCGCAGCGATCGCCACGAGAAGCATCCCGGCCTCCACCACACCGGCCGCGATCACCTGCCGAAAGATCGCCGGCTCTCCTCGAAGTAAGCGCACCACCGCCCAGACGGCGAGCGCTGCTGCGAGCGCGCCTGAAAGGATCACGAGGAGTGGCACGGGTCCAGCGTAGTCTGCCCACGGACGGTGGCGATGCAGCGCCACCACCCTCCCGGATGAGTTTCGTGTCACCACGGAGGGATAGATTGGAGCCATGTTGGAACTTTCACTCGCATCATCGCGCACGTCCTTGAAGAACTCCGCCGTCCTCGTGGGAATCGTGGGTGATGGCCAGTTCGCCGCGTCACCCGGGCTCCCCAAGGAGACCATTCTCGCAGAACTGGCGGCGGCGGTCGGCGCGACTTCCGCGACGGACAAGGTTGTGCGATCGAGCGGTGCCGCGATCGGAGCCAATGTGGTGGTCTTCACGGGTATTGGCTCCGAGGTGACGCCCGAGGCACTTCGCCGTGCGGCCGGTTCTGCCACGCGTCAGCTCACCGGCATCGAGGAGCTCACCGTTCTGCTTCCCGCGGAGGACCCCGAATCCCTTTCCGCAGTCGCGGAAGGTCTCGCCTACGGCGCCTACCGGTTCACGCGCTACACGAACGGCACACCTGCCGTGACCAAGGCCGCGATCGTCGTCGGCGATGTCAAGAACAAGACGGCAAAGCTCGCGCTCGAACGTGCGGGAGTTCTCGCGACGTCCGTGGCGCTCGCGCGGGACCTCATCAACACGGCCCCAGGAGATCTCTTTCCCGCCGAGTTTGCGAAGATCTCGCACGCCCAAACCAAGGCGCTGAAAGTCTCAGTGAGCGAGTTCGACGAAAAGCGGCTTGCGGCCGAAGGCTTCGGCGGGATACTCGGGGTCGGCCAGGGTTCCACACGTCCGCCGCGCCTGGTGACACTCAGCTACTCCCCCAAGGGAGCCACAAAGCACGTCGCACTGGTCGGCAAGGGCATCACGTTCGATTCGGGCGGGCTCTCCCTGAAGCCGGCCAAGAGCATGGAGACCATGAAGTCGGACATGTCCGGGGCCGCTGCGGTTCTCGCCGCCGTGATCGCGGCCGCCGAGCTCGGGCTTCCGATCCGTGTGACCGGCTACCTGGCGCTGGCAGAGAACATGCCTGGGGTTGCATCGATTCGGCCGTCCGACGTG
>JAKDIE010000019.1 GCA_030450655.1 Ruaniaceae bacterium | reverse complement strand
GTTCTTCATGTCCCAATACCTGGCGGGCGTGATTCCCACTGAGCTCATGGAGGCTGCCCGGGTCGACGGCGCTGGGCAGTTCCGTACATTCCTCACCGTCGCCGTACCGGCAGCACGGCCCGCTGCCGCGATCCTCGCGCTGTTCACGTTCATCAGCACCTGGACGGACTTCTTCTGGCCATTCCTCGTGTTGCGAGACCCGAAGGTCCAGACACTTCAAACTGCCCTCTCACAACTCATGGCAAGCTCCGGCAACAACCCGGACATGTCCGTGATGCTCGCCGGCTCGCTCATGTCGATCGTGCCGTTGCTGGTGCTGTTCATCGTGGCAGGCAAGCAACTAGTTGCTGGAATCATGGCGGGGGCGGTCAAGAGCTAGTTCCTCCCCTCAGAGCCGTTTGCCCCCGTGCGATGCGCGGGGGCAAACGCGTATCAGACCGATTGTCCCCGCACGAGGGTTGGCACCAGCACTCGCTGCCGTGCGGGCATGCTCGGGTCCGCAATCAGGTCCAAGAGCATCCGTGTTGCGGTATCAACCATCTGAACGAGCGGGTTGTTGATCGTCGTCAGAGTGGGGGTCATCGACTCGGCCATCCCGAGATTGTCATATCCCACGAGAGCAACATCGGCGGGGACCCGTTTGCCCGCCACATCCAGTGCGCGCCGCACTCCGATCGCCATCGTGTCCGAGGCAACGAAGATGGCGTCCGTCTCCGGGAATCGGGACAGCAGGCGAATCGTCGCCTCTTCCGCTCCTTGCATCGTGAAGTCCCCCTTCTCAACCGCGTCATCTGGCAGCCCTGCGGCCCGCAGTGCCCTCCGCCAGCCTTCGAGTCGATCAAGGGACGCCGTCATGTCGTCTCGGCCCGCAATCGTTCCGATGTGCGTACGGCCCGCAGTGATCAGCGCTTCTGTTGCGAGCCGTCCGCCCGTCACATTGTCCACATCCACATAGGTGAGCGCGGTGTCATTGAAGGGCCTGCCGATGAAGACGGCCGGAAGGTGCCCACGCACATGATCCTCGATCATGTCGCCGCGGTGCAGAGATGTGACGATGGCGCCGTCCACGTGGCCGCCCCTGAGGTATCGGCTCATCCTCTCTGGGGATCGATTCCTGGTGGCAATGAGCAGGATCAGTTGCAGGTCCCGGTCCTCCAACGCGCCGGACATCCCCCGTAGCACGCCGGTGAGGAAGGGATCGGACAGGAACTTCTCGTCTGGCTCCGGAATCACTAGGGCGATAGATCCGGCCTGGCTCGTCGCCAGGGCGCGCGCCATGGGGTTGGGGGTGAACCCGAGGCGCTTGACGGCCTCATCCACGGCAAACTGCGCTGCCGGCGAGACTCGGCTCCCGCCGTTGATGGCGCGCGATGCCGTAGAACGTGAAACTCCCGCTTCGCGTGCAACTTCGTCCAGTCGTGGTCGGTTTGTGCTCACGTGGCCTCCCTCAAGTCAGCGTTGACGCCCCTAGAGAATAGTATGT
The DNA here is from genome assembly GCA_030450655.1 of Ruaniaceae bacterium. Classification (GTDB taxonomy): domain Bacteria; phylum Actinomycetota; class Actinomycetes; order Actinomycetales; family Actinomycetaceae; genus KH17. The sequence goes on along the minus strand of JAKDIE010000019.1, from coordinate 9,786 downwards.
CCCAAGGGTGTGGTAGCGCTTCCATGGCGAGGGAGATTCGCAGGTTACTTTCGGGCAGCATGCCACGACGGCGGAATGGCTGGATATCGCTTGCAGAGCGAGCGCCACCCCGGCCGCGCATCACACACCCACTCGCCAGAGAACTACGGCACGCGAGGCTGGGCAGCGAGGCTGGGCAGGACGCTCAAACTAGACCCGGCACGCCGACCCTATGCACACATTTCTGCCGCTAACCCGCAAGCGTTGCAAAAAGTAGGGCGTGCGTCGACGCGGGCCAACGCGACGAACTCTTCTGCTCAGGCCGCATTGACACTCGCTTCGAAGCAGTCTCCGCGCACGGAAATGGCCCCCGCTCGGATCGTCCGAACGAAGGGCCACGGTGCGCAAGGGGGGAGTTGAACCCCCACGCCCTTTCGGGCACACGGACCTGAACCGTGCGCGTCTGCCTATTCCGCCACTTGCGCATGCTGCTCGCCGGTCCGGCTTGGGCACTCACGAACTGGAAAGCAAGCGGATCCCAGGCTAGCACGCGCCTAACCCCCCGAAAAACGCAGAAAAGTGTAACGTACGCCACCCTCCCGGGCGCGGGGCGTCGTCGTCGGCCATGACCGAAACTCTGACCACCCTCGCCAGCACGCGAACCCCAGGGTGGTCCCAGATCCGCCACACCAGCACCAAACGCGGCCCACCACCCCGAAACTCTGACCACCCTCGCCAGCACGTGAACCGTAGGGTGGTCCCAGTTCCGCCACTCCAGCACCAAACGAGGCCCAACGCGGCCCACCAACCCGAAACTCTGACCACCCTCGCCAGCACACGAGCCCCAGGGTGGTCCAAGTTCCGCCACTCCAGCACCAAACGCGGCGCAGCACCCCCGTACGGCCAGATACCATTAGTGAGATTGCGCCTACGAGTCACCCGAGATTATCGGCACACGCTGGCGCCGCCTGAACGAAAGGAGAAGCGATGGGATTTCTCGACAACATCGAGAACGCCGTCGAGAAGGCTGTCAAAGGCGCATTCTCAGGCGCATTCCGCTCCGAAGTGAAGCCCGTTGAGATCGCGAGCGCCATCCGCAAGGACATGGACGATCGCGCCGTGGCAGTCTCCCGCGGCCGCACGGTGGCACCAAACGAGTTCGTGGTCACGCTTTCCGCCACGGATGAGGATCAGATCGAGGCCTGGGGCGCGGACGCGCTCGCCGCAGAGATCGAAGCGGCCGCCACGCAGCACGCCACCAGCCAGGCCTACGCCTTCGTGGGTCCAGTCCGCGTCACCTTCCACACGAACACTGATCTTCGCACGGGCCGCTTCACGGTGAACTCGAACACCAAGCGCGGCACGGTTGCCCCCGCAACCACGGATAGCGAGCACCACCCGATCATCGACATCGACGGCCAGCGCTACCTCCTCACCGGTGACGTCACCGTGATCGGCCGCGGCTCCGAGGCGGATATCGTGGTCGACGATTCCGGGATCTCCCGCCGCCACATCCAACTCGAGGTCACGCCGCAGGGTGTGATCGTGCGCGATCTCGATTCCACCAACGGCCTCTTTGTGGAGGGGCACAAGGTCCCCGCCGCCACGCTCGTGGACGGCAACACATTCACGATCGGCCGCACCCGCATCCTCTTCTGGGATTCCGCCGAGGAAAAATGAGAGCCCGACGACGATTCACCCCCACGGCACGCGGTGACCCGCGGAAAGGAGCAGCATGAGTGAGCTTGCTGTGACGCTCTTGCGCGTTGGCTACCTGGTCCTGCTTTGGGCTTTCGTGTTCTCCGCACTGGCGGTGCTCCGGCGTGACCTCTACGCAAACACGAAGGTGACGCCCCGTGGACGCGGGCGCCGCACCCCAACTCCCGCCCCAGCTCCGCGCTCGGATACGCCGATCAACGCCCCGTTCCCCGCCGCTCCGCCCAAGGCGACTCCAGCCGCAGCCCCAGCAGTGCCCGTGCGCCAGTCGATCACGAGGCCTCCCACCCGCCTCGTCGTCACCTCCGGAAACCTCACAGGGACCTCTGTTCCGCTCAGCCGCTCGGCGATCGTGATCGGCCGCTCACAATCGTGCACGCTCGTGCTCGATGACGATTTCGCCTCCTCTCGCCACGCACGCCTCTTTCCCGACGGCGACGGGTGGCGTGTTGAGGACCTCGGTTCCACGAACGGAACAACCCTCGACAACAAGCCCCTGCACGAACCCGCGGGCGCCGCTGCGGGCAGCGTGATTCGCATCGGACGCACCACCCTGGAGCTCCGCCGATGAGCTTTGTGATGAACTATGAGGCCCGTTCAGACGTGGGCCTCGTGCGTTCCAACAACCAGGATTCGGGATACGCCGGCCCCCACCTCCTCATTCTTGCCGACGGCATGGGAGGCCCCGCCGGAGGTGACATCGCGTCCTCCGTGGCCGTTGCTCACTTGGTTGATCTCGACGACGACATCCACCCCGTGGACGATCTCCTCCCCCTCTTGCGTGGCGCCCTCGATTCCGCCCACCAGGAACTCATCAACCGATCAACCCAGGCTCCCGAGCTCGCAGGGCTTGGCACCACCTGCATCGCGATGCTCCGCAGCGGCAACAAGCTCGGCATGGTCCACATCGGGGATTCCCGCGCCTACCTCTTGCGCGGCGGGATCCTCACGCAGGTCACCACCGATCACACCTACGTTCAACACCTGGTGGACGAGGGCCGCATCACCCCCGAAGAGGCGGCCACCCACCCCCACCGCAACATGATCCTGCGCGCGCTCGGGGACAACGATGCCGAGATCGTCCCAGATGAATCCATGCGCGAGGCACAGCCAGGGGATCGCTGGCTGCTCTGCTCGGACGGCCTCTCTGGCCTCGTCTCCTTCGAAACCATCGAGGAGACCCTCGCGGGCATCCCGGATCCCGGCCCGTGCGCGGATGCCCTGGTGGATCTCGCATTGCGTGCTGGGGGGACGGACAACGTCACCGTGGTGATCGCGGACATGTTCCCCACGGAGAGCCTCGAGTCCGACTGGAGCCCGTCCACGGTGCCCCAGATTGTTGGGGCAGCTGCCACGGATCGCCTGGCAGCCTCCCGCGCCACCGATTCATCGCCGGCAGGGCGTGCCGCTGCGCTCCGGCCCCAGATGCCTATGCCCGACGACGATCACGACCCTGCACCGAAACGTCGCCTTCGCGGGATCGGGCTCACGATCGGGCTTCTCGTACTAATGGCAATCATTGCCGGTGGCGCCTGGGCGGGCTACTCCTGGTCACAATCCCGCTTCTATGTCTCTCCCCATGAGGGGAACGTGGCAATCTATCGGGGGATCCCTCAGGAGCTCGGGCCGATTAGCTTTTCGGAATTGGCGGAGTCCACAGACATCGCCGTGGCCGATCTGCCCGAATTTGCGCGGAATCGTCTGGCCACGCCGATCACCCGTCCAACGCTCGCCGAAGCCAGGCAGGTGATCGAAGAGCTTCGGGACACCCTGCCCTCAGAGCCTGAGCCCGACGTGGGGACTGAGCCTGCGGCGGAGCCAGAACCCGCGGCTGAGCCCACCGACGACCAGGGCGGCACCTGATGGCAACCGTCACCCGTGAGCCGGTCCGTACGGGCCGCGGCGCCGAACTCGTGCTTCTGGTCTTTGCCGTGGCGCTCGTACTCTTCGCCTACGTTCAGGTGGGCCTCGCGCTCGAGGGTTCGGTTCCCGTCAACATCATCCGAAATGCCGCAATCTTCACCTCTCTAGCCGTGATCGTTCACCTGCTCGTGCGCTGGCAGGCTCCCTACGCGGACCCCGTGATTCTGCCGGTGGCGGTAGCGCTGACGGGAATCGGACTCGTGATGATTCACCGTCTCGATCTCACCTACGAGGTACTGGGCCGCCCGAGCGGCAACGCTCCCCGGCAACTCATGTGGATGCTCCTTGGCATGGCGCTCGCAACCGCCGTGCTGTTCTTCCTCAAGGATCACCGCATCCTGCGGCGCTACACCTACCTGTTCCTGATCGCCTCGATCGTCCTCCTCTTGCTCCCCCTCGTCCCCGGCCTCGGCAGAACAATCAATGGTTCCCGCATCTGGATCGGGATCGGCGAGTCACTCTCGTTCCAGCCGGGCGAACTCGCGAAGATCACGCTCGCCATCTTTTTTGCCGGGTATCTCGTGGACGCGCGGGACAACCTCGCGCTGGCGGGCAAGAAGATCCTCGGCCTCCAGTTACCCCGCTTCCGAGACATGGCTCCGATCATGCTTGCATGGGCGGCCGCCGTGGGTGTTCTCGTTATTCAGCGAGATCTCGGAACATCCTTGCTCTACTTCGGCTTCTTTGTGGCAATGCTCTATGTGGCAACCGAACGCACCTCGTGGATTGTGATCGGCATCGGGCTTTTCGGCGTGGCCGCTTTCGTCGCCGCACAGGTGTTCCCACACTTCTCGGCGCGTGTAGACGTGTGGCTACACGCCCTCGAACCGGAAATCTACAACCGAAATCCGGGTGGCTCAGGGCAGGTGGTCCAGGGGCTCTTCGGAATGGCCTCCGGTGGGCTGATGGGGACCGGATGGGGCGAGGGCTACCCGCACCTCGTCCCGTATGCGAACTCGGACTTCATCTACAGTTCGCTCGGCGAAGAACTTGGCCTCACGGGCATCCTCGCAATCCTGAGCCTCTACCTCGTGCTGACACAACGTGGGATCCGTACCGGGATCGGGGTGCGAGACGGCTTCGGCAAGCTTCTCTCTGCGGGCCTCGCATTCGTGATCGCCTTCCAGTGCTTCGTGGTGATCGGCGGCATTACCCGGCTCATCCCGCTCACCGGCCTCACACTCCCCTTCATGGCCCAGGGTGGTTCCTCGCTCGTCTCGAACTGGATCATCGTGGGAATCCTCCTGCGGATCTCCAACGAGGCGCGTGAACCCGCGCCCATCACCGCCTCAATCCCGGTCGTCGAGGCACCCTCCTTCATCCAGATCAACGCCGATCGCAACGCCACCGAGGTGGTGGATCTGCGATGAATCAATCCCTTCGCCGCCTCGGAACCTTCATCGCGCTGATGCTCATCGCCGTGATGATTTCGACAACCTCGGTCCAGTTCTTTCAGGCTCCCTCCCTCAATGCGGACGGGAGGAATGTGCGCACGATCTACCGCGAGTTCGGTAGGCATCGCGGCCCGATTGTGGTCGAGGGCGAATCGATCGTCACGTCCGTTGCTGCGGATCCGCCGTATAACTACCTGCGTGTGTACGAGCGTGGGGCCCCGTACGCGTCCGTGACCGGCTACTTCTCGACCGCGTTCAGCTCTTCAACGGGCCTCGAACGGTATGCGAACGATGCCCTCAGCGGCACCGCGAATTCCTTGCTACTCTCGCGCGTCCAGGACCTCTTCACCGGCTCCCAGCCGCAGGGTGGCTCGATCGAGCTCACGCTCGATGCTGACGTCCAGCAAGCCGCCGTGGACGCCCTCGGAAGCCAGACCGGCGCGGTCGTGGCGATCCAACCGAAGACCGGTGCGATCCTGGCCCTCCATTCCTCACCGAGCTTCGATCCCAACGTCCTCGCCACGCACAACACCACGGACGCGCAGGCGGCCTGGGACAGTCTCGTTGCCGACCCCACGAGGCCGCTCGAGAATCGCGCCACCGGCACGATTCAGCACGCACCGGGTTCGACCTTCAAGGTGCTCGTGGCGGCCACCTGGCTCGAGATCGACCCGAGCCGGGATGCACACTCGGAAGTCTCGACTCTCTCGGAGTTCCAACTCCCACAATCCACCCACATCATGCGCAACCCGGGCGGCGCCTCCTGCGGGGATAGCGATACCGGCGAACTCATCTTCGCCTTCGAGAACTCGTGCAACACCACCTTCGCGCAGATGGCGATCGAGGTGGGGCATGATCAACTCGCCGCCGTCACCGAGAAGTTCGGCTTCGGCTCGTCCATGAACGTGCCCATCCCCGTGTACGCCTCCACCTACCCGGAGACAACCTCGGACGCCGAGGTAGCGCTCACGGGAATCGGCCAGTTCGAGGTGCGCACTACTCCCGTGCAGATGGCAATGGTCGCCGCAGCCGTGGCCAATGGCGGGACGCTCATGACCCCCTACCTGATCGAAACCGTGCGGGACGCGGACGTGAGGGTGGTGGAGCGCACCACGCCCACGGTCTTCTCCGAACCCATCACCCCGAAAACCGCAGCGACCCTGACTGAGATGATGACCGCCGTCGTCGAATCTGGTACAGGAACGCCCGCGAAAGTTCCTGGAGTGACCGTGGCGGGGAAGACCGGGACTGCGGAGTCCGGGACGGATGCGCCGCAGCACGCGTGGATGATCGCGTTCGCTCCCGCAGAGGATCCGCAGATCGCAGTTGCCGTGCTCCTCGAGCATGGGGGCGACGCCGGATCGGGCGCCTATGGCGGATCGGCCGCCGGTCCGATCGTCCGCCGACTCATCGAGGCGGGCCTCCAATGATCACAAGTGCGTCACCTTTCGTGCGTTCCGCACGAACATCGTCACCCACACGCATGGCGTGTCGGTACCCTATGGATGTGCGGCCGGGCCGCGCAGAGGAGGAAAACTGATGGAGAACATCCCCCGCGTTCTCGCAGGCCGATACGAGGTTGGCGAGATCATCGGACGCGGCGGCATGGCCGAGGTGTACGTGGGACGCGACACCCGCTTGTCCCGCACGGTCGCCATCAAGGTCCTCCGCTCGGACCTCTCGGATGATCCCACGTTCCACGCACGGTTCCACCGCGAGGCACAATCGGCGGCCGCTCTGAACCACCCGGCGATCGTGGCCGTGTATGACACGGGCGAGGAGACAGTCCGCAACTCGGCGGGCAAAGAGGTGAGGTTCCCGTTCATCGTCATGGAGTACGTGGAGGGCCACACCGTACGCGAGCTCTTGAAGGACGGCGCGGCCGTCCCGATCGACGAGGCCGCGGAGATCGTGGTGGGTATCCTCGGGGCACTCGAGTACGCGCACAATGAGGGCATCGTCCACCGGGATATCAAGCCAGGGAACGTGATGCTGACTCCCACCGGTCAGGTCAAGGTGATGGACTTTGGCATCGCCAGGGCGCTGGCCGATCAGTCCGCGACCGTGACGCAGGCCAACTCGGTGGTGGGCACGGCGCAGTACCTCTCCCCCGAGCAGGCCCGCGGCGAGACCGTGGACACGCGCTCCGATCTCTACTCGACCGGGTGCGTGCTCTTCGAGCTGCTCACCGGCCGGCCACCCTTCGTGGGCGAGTCCGCGGTCTCGGTCGCCTACCAGCACGTACGCGAGATGCCCCCCACGCCGTCGTCGATCGCATCGGACATCCCCGATTCGCTCGACCGCGTGACGATGAAGGCGCTCGCGAAGGATAAGAACGAGCGCTATTCCGACGCCGGCGCATTCCGTTCGGATCTGCTCACCGTGCTGCACGGCGGCCGCGTCTCTGCTCCGGCAACCACGGCGTGGATGGCTGCCGCAGCTCCCGTGGCGGCAACCCAGATTGTGTCACCTCCCCCACCGGCGAACTCGGCCACCGGCACGATGACGGCCTCGGCGCCACTGGACGATCCGGATGAGCCCGGTTCCCGTTGGTGGATCTGGGTGCTGCTCGGCATCGCCATTGTTGCCGGCGCCATCGCGTGGTGGGTGTGGTCCAATCAGGACGACGCCGCGGCCCTCACCGTGCCGCCACTCGTGGGCATGACAGAGGCGGAGGCGCGGGAGACCCTCACCGGACTCAACCTCCAGATGGCGCTCGCCGAAGAGCGCGTGCCCGATGCGGAGATCCCCGAAGGGAGCGTCGTCTCGAGTAATCCTGACGAAGGAGCCCCGATCGAAGAGGGTGGGCTCGTGACCGTGACCCTCTCGTCCGGTGCGGAGAAGGTCCCGGTGCCAAATCTTGAAGGAATGACCGAGGCGGAGGCGCTGCGGGAACTTCAAGCCAATGATCTCGTTGGGATAACTGCGACCGAACGCGTCCCGCACGAGGACATCGAAGAAGGCAGCGTGGTCTCCTCCAACCCGCCAGCAGATGAGATGGTGGATATCGGATCCGAGGTCGAGATCACGCTTTCCGATGGCCCCGGCTCATTCGAGCTGCCGGATCTCACCGGTATGACCGAGGCCGAGGCGCGCGCCGAGCTGACTCGACTCGAGCTCGAGTTCAGTGGGCAGACCTTGGAGGACGCGCCGCGCTTCGACCAAAACGAGGTTGTCAGCACGAACCCCGCGGCAGGCGCCACGGTCAAGAAGGGCGATGGCGTCACGCTGACCATCGCCACGGGCTCCGTGAACGTGCCGGACGTGACTGGCGAGACCGAGGCGGATGCGCTCGATATGTTGCAACGAGAGTACGGCTTCACCGTCACCATCGAACGTGAGTATTCGAACGATCAGCCCAGCGGCTACGTGGCGGGCCAGACTCCACAAAGCGGGCTGGTGAGGGGTGGCAGCACCGTCACGATCGTGGTCTCACGTGGCGAAGAACCTGTTCCGGATCCCGAGCCAGAGCCCGATCAGGGTGGCGGCGAGGACGGCTAACCCGTCTGGCCTGGACCCCGCGACTACGCGCGGGATGACGAACGCGGGCGCACCCGCACGAGCGTCCTAGCCCTCGACGAGAGGCGCCAGCCCCTCCGCTCGCGCCGGTGCTCCCGCGTCCCCGCACATGGCGAGCCAGTTCGCGAGCATGAGGTGCCCGCCCTCGGTGAGCACCGATTCGGGATGGAACTGCACGGCGTGCAGCGGAAGGTCCCGATGATGCAACCCCATCACGAGACCGTTGCAGTACGCGTTCGGCACCAGCTCGTCCGATACGGTCCCTGGCTCGACGGCGAGAGAGTGATACCGGGTGGCGCGCAGCGGCGAGGGCAGGCCGGCGAACACCCCGGTGCCGTCATGCTCGATCAGCGAGGTCTTCCCGTGCATGAGTTCGGGCGCGTGCGTCACGAGACCACCGAATACCTCGCCGAGCGCCTGGTGCCCGAGGCACACTCCGAAGAGCGGCAGCCGCAGGCGCACGCACTCCCGGACCACGTCCAGCGTTGCGCCGGCCTCCTTGGGAGTGCCCGGCCCGGGCGAGATGAGGACGCCGTCGAACCCGTCAAGGCTCGCTGGCAGCGCATCATTTCGCACCACAGTGGGGATCGCGCCGAGCTGCTCGAGGTAGCCGACGATCGTGTACACGAAGGAGTCGTAGTTATCGACGACGAGGATCTTAACCATCGATCACACTGTTCTCCGCGAAGGGCATGTAGGGCGCAACGACGGGATAGACGTACTCGAAGAGCACGAACACCACCGCCACGATCAGAATGAGCGCGAAGATCGCCTTCAGCCAGGTGGGGCCGGGCAGTATTCGCCAGATCAGTCCGTACATCAGCCCTCCAAGGTTTCGCTAGGGACACCCGCCGAGCGTGGCGCCCAGTAGTCAAAGGTGGCGTGCACGATGTACCGCTCTCGCGTGGAAAACAGTGGGTGGCAGGTGGTCAGCGTGAACAGCCGCTCCGTGGGCGCCGCGGTGGGATCGAACGGATTCTGCGCGATCACATCCGTGTCCGTGGGCCGGACGATGGACCACTCGGAGACGCTGAACACGTACCAGGCATCGGCCGTTTCGAAGATGATCGCGTCACCCACAGCGAGTTCGTCGACTCGCAGGAACGCCGCGCCGTGTGACTGGCGATGGCCCGCCACGGTGAAGTTCCCCAGCTGCCCCGGCGAGGCGCTGTTCTCGTAGCGAACCACGGAGCCCTCGTCCAACGGCCCGATCATCGGATCCATGAACTCGACCACGGGAACGCGGTAGCCCTCG
>JAKDIE010000229.1 GCA_030450655.1 Ruaniaceae bacterium | reverse complement strand
CGTTGCGGTCCACAACAACCACGGGATCTCCGGTCGAGTGCTTGGCAACTAGGCTCGTGAGGGAGGCGGCGTCCAGTCGGTGGCCCATCTCGATGCTCGCGGTAGGTGGGCCCATCGGGTGATCGCGGCGCACTTCGGCACGGTAGAGCGTGCGGGCGGTGGGAAGCGGGTGGGCGGCGGCATCAAGGATCAAGCGCACCTTCTCATCGCAGGGCAACGCGGCGTCGAGTCGGAGATCTGCGGCGGCGTAGAAGGGGGTGCGCTCGGCGCGGCGCGCCCGCAACGCGGCGATGCTGGTGGTGAGGGGGCGATGGGTGCCCTTGTCGATTCGATCGTGCAGGAGTTCATCATCGCCGTCGAGCCAAACGACGAGACCCGAGTGCCACAGGTGCCAGCGGGAGATCGGATCGATCACGGCGCCGCCACCCGTGGCGATGATGGAGGCGTGACGAGGGGTCTGGGCAATGGTGGACTCGAGGGCGCGGAAGGCGCGTTCGCCATAATTCTCGATGTACTGGGCGGGAGGGATCCCGTGGACGGCGGAGAAGGCGTGATCGAGATCGATGAGAGCGAGCCCAGTGGCCTCGGCCAGTGCGCGGCCCACGCGGGTTTTCCCCGAGCCGGGCAGACCCACGAGGACGATGTTCTCAGGCATTGTGACCCCCCAGTTGGTCCAATAGTGCGGCGAGCATGACGGGCGCAATCTCCTGAGAGACCGTGGTGGAATCGGCCGAGAGCCACAGGGCGAGTGAACGCCACGCCTGCCCCACCAGCATGCCACCCCCGCTCGCGGACGGCGCGCCGGTGCTCGCTGCAGCACGGGCCAGCGCGGTGGGAGTGGGGCGATACACCAGGTCCAGGACCGCGAGTTCCGGGTGGAGATAGTGCGGATCGATCGGGGTCTCAGCGGTACCGGTGCCGACGGGAGTCGTGTTCACCAGGAGGTCCGCGGTGGGCAGGATACGGTGAACGTTCTGGAGCGTGCCATCCCTCCTTTGGGCGATCGTGACGCGTTCGGCACGGCTGGCCAAGGCCCGCTGCACGGCCTGGGACGCGCCCCCGTTGCCGAGGACGACGGCGTGGCGGGCGCCGTCGGGCTTGAGAGCATCAATCTCTGCGGCAACCGCAGGGAGATCGGTGTTGTGGCCGAGCAGGCGATCGCCCTCGACCACGATCGTGTTGACCGCGCCCATCGCGGCGGCGTCCGCTGTGAGCTCGTCACAGGCGCGCGCGGCATCGGCCTTGAATGGGACCGTGACGTTCGCGCCACCGGCGGTGCCGCGCAGTGCGCCGAGGATCGCCGAGAGGCTCTCCGCCGTGGCCTCCGTGATCACGTAGCGGTGCGGCAGGCCGAGGTGTGCGAGCGCCGCCGCGTGGATCGCGGGGGAGAGGGAGTACGCGATGTTCTGGCCGATGAGTTGGAAGGTCCTCACCGCAGGCTCTCCAGATGGTCGAAGAAAGTGGGGTAGGAGACGGCGGCGCAGGCCGGATCGTCCACGGTGCAGGCCCCCACGCCTGCGAGATCCGCGATGGCGAAGGCCATGGCGATGCGGTGATCGCCCTCGGTGTGGATGGTGGGCGGGGTGGAATGCGCTGCGGCGAGGTCCACGGGGCGGCCCGTGATGTCCCAGCCATCTGGGTGCTCGACGACGTCGATCCCGAGCTGGCGCAGGCCGCGGACGGTGAGGTCGATGCGGTCCGATTCCTTGACGCGGAGCTCGCTGGCGCCGCGCACGGTGGAGGTGCCCTCGGCCGCGGCCATCGCGATGGCGAGCACGGGCAGTTCATCGATCACGTCCGCCACGTCCTCGGCGCCGAGGTGGATCGCGTTGAGGCGCGCGCCGGAGCGGATCACGAGATCGCCGGCGGGCTCGGGGCCGCGGGTGGCGGCGGCAATGGACTCAACCTTCGCGCCCATCCTCTCGAGCACCCGGATCACGCCGATGCGCGTGGGGTTGAGGCCCACGTTCGGCATCGTGATCGCGGCGTCCGGGTGGATGGCGCCCGCCACGAGCCAGAACGCGGCGCCCGAGGGATCTGCGGGGACGTCGATGTCGCGGTTCTGCCAGGTGGTTGGTCCTGTGAGTGTGGTTGTGGTGCCTTCGCGGCGGATATCGGCGCCGAGCCACGCGAGCATGCGTTCGGTGTGATCGCGCGTTGGGCCCGGCGTGACGATGGTGGTGGTGCCCGGTGCGGCCACGGCGGCGAGCGTGAGTGCGCCAACGATCTGGGCCGAACTCACAGGCAACACGTGAGCGTGGGCTGTGATCGGCGTCGGGCTGATGTGGACGGGAGCGTGGCCATCCGTACTCTCGATGCTGGCGCCTGCGGAGCGGAGCGGGGCTGCGACGCGTTCCATGGGGCGCGCGCTGAGTGAGGAGTCGCCGGTGAGGGTGGTGGTGCCCGCGCGGGTGGTGGCGGCGCCGATCAGGAGGCGCATCATCGTGCCGGAGTTGCCGCAATCGAGAGTGGTGGGCGCGCTGCCGGGCAGCGCGGCGCGGGCGGTGGTGCCGGCGGTGCTGCCGCCGGTGACGCGGTAAACATGGGCTCCCGCGCGGTCCTCGAGGCGGGTTGCGGCGCCGAGTGTGCCCATCGCGGCGGCCATCGAGAGGACATCGGCGCCCGGCTCGCGGATCGTGATCTCGGCGGTGCCGGCGCCCATCGCGCTGAAGAGCAGGGCGCGGTGTGCGATCGACTTATCGGCCGCGAGCTCCAACGTGCCGCGAAGGCGTTCTGCCGCCATTGCTCTCCTCCCGTAGCTGCGTGTGCCCATTGTCCCGTATTCGCTTCAGTGGTGTGCCGGGCGTCTCACCTCGGGCCGCGTGCCGGTGTTCTGGGGCGGGCCTATTGGCGTCGGACAGGTTAACGAAATGTGAACAGCATCACGCATTCGGGTGTGTCGTGTGGGAGCCCGCGTGTGGTGTGCCGTAGCGTCGGAAGTGCCCGATAACTAGGTGCTACGGCACCCTGAGGAGGTCCCGGTGACTGAGCTCATCCAGAAGGAGATGGAGGGGCTCGCGCCAACGGCGCTACGCACCTACGTCCTCGACACGTCCGTGCTGCTCTCTGACCCGAACGCGATGCTCCGCTTCGCCGAGCACAGCGTGGTTCTGCCCATCGTGGTGGTGACGGAGTTGGAAGCGAAGAGGCATCACTCGGAGCTTGGCTATTTCGCCCGCTCCGCGCTGCGGATGCTCGACGACCTGCGGATGATGCACGGCCGCCTCGACGCGCCGATTCCCGTGGGGATCGACGGCGGGAGCGTGCGGGTGGAGCTGAACCACTCCAATGATTCGGTGCTGCCGAGCGGGATGCGCCTCGGAGACAATGACACCCGGATTCTGGCGGTTGCGGCGAATCTTGCGGCAGACGGCGA
>JAKDIE010000228.1 GCA_030450655.1 Ruaniaceae bacterium | reverse complement strand
CGGCACGGCGCCGAAGTCCGGCGGCAGGATCTCGACGCCGGTGTTCGGGTTCACGGCGTGGATCGCGCGGATCGTATCCGCGTAGAGGGACGCGGCGCCGTCGGGCATATCGTCCCGCGCCACACCCGTGACGGTCGCGTAGCGCAGTCCCATCGTGCGCACGGACTCGGCAACCTTCATCGGCTCGTCCGGGTCAAGGGCGCGAGGCTTGCCGGAGGCGATGTCGCAGAAGTCGCAGCGGCGCGTGCAGATGTCACCGCCGATGAGGAAGGTGGCCTCGCGGTCCTCCCAACACTCGTAGATGTTGGGGCAGCCCGCCTCCTGGCACACGGTGTGCAGCCCGGTGGACTTCACCAGCGAGTGGATCTCGGCGAACTCCGGCCCCACCTTCGCTGTGGTGCGAATCCACTCGGGCTTCTTCTCGATTGGCGTCTCGGCGTTGCGCGCCTCCACGCGCAGGAGCCGGCGCTCTCCGGGGGTCACACTCATGCTCTCTCCAGTTCGATCGGTGCCAGCACGTCGTGCAGATGCTTCTGGACGACGTCGATCACGGACTCCACCGTAACCTCTCGCCCGAGTTCGGCGCTCAGGGTGCTCACGTCCGCGTCCTCGATGCCGCACGGCGTGATCACGTGAGACCAGGCGAGATCGTTGGTGCAGTTGAGTGCGAAGCCGTGCATCGTGACCCCGCGCGCCACGCGCACGCCGATCGCGCAGACCTTCCGGTCGCGGCCCGTGCCGTCCACCACCCAGACGCCGGAGCGGCCCTCCACGCGCTGGGTCACGAGGCCGAGTTCGGCGCAGGCGCGAATGATCGCTTCCTCAATGCGGCGCACGTGCGCAACGACGTCGATCGGCTCAGGTAGGCGGACGATCGGGTAGCCCACGAGCTGCCCGGGGCCGTGCCAGGTGATGCGGCCGCCGCGGTCCACGTCGATCACGGGCACATCGCTTGCGGGGCGGTCCCACGAGGCGGTGCGGCGCCCAGCGGTGAATACGGGCTCGTGCTCCAGCAGCAGCACCGTGTCCTCGATGTGCCCGCGGACCACATCGTCGTGCAGGCGCTTTTGCAGCTCCCACGCCTCCATGTAGGGAACGTATCCGGGACCAAGACGCCTGAATTGCATGTGTCCGAGGGTACCGCGTGCTGGTGCGGCCACAGTATGGGCACGCGCCACAGGAACAGTGCCCCACGCGCTAGCGTTGTCATCATGAGCGCGCGCGAGATCTTCGGCACAGTCATCCCGGCGATGGTGACCCCCTTCCACGAGGATGGGTCGCTCGATCTCGACTCGGCACAGCGGCTCGCCACCGCGCTGGTGGACGGCGGCTGCGATGGCATCCTCGTCTCCGGCACCACGGGCGAATCGCCCACCACGCACGGCCCCGAGAAGGCGGATCTGGTGCGCGCCGTCCGCGAGGCGGTGGGTGGACGCGCCAAGGTGATGGCTGGTGCAGGGTCCAACGACACCGCGCACGCGGTGCGGATGGCGCAGGCCGCGGCCGAGGCTGGCGCGGACTCGCTGCTCGTGGTCTCTCCGTACTACAACCGCCCCAGCCAGGACGGCGTGGCCGCGCACATCGAGACGATCGCCTCCTCCACGGACCTGCCCGTGATGGTCTACGACATCCCCGGGCGCACCGGCGTCGCCATCGGCCCGGCCTGCTCGGCGCGCATCGCGAAGCACCCAAACATTGTGGCGTTCAAGGACGCAACGGGTGACCCGATCGGCGGAACACGCCGTGGCCGTGAGGTGGGCATGGAGGTCTATTCGGGCGACGACGGCGCCACGCTCGCCTTCCTGGCCCACGGCGGCGTGGGCATTGTGTCAGTATGCGGGCACGCGATTCCCGAGATCTATCGCGAGATTGTGGACGCCGTGGCCGCCTCGGATCTCGCGACTGCGCTCGCCGCGCACAACCGCGCCGAGCGCGTCGTCGAGGCGATCATGGGCACCGGCCAGGGTGCCGTGATGGCGAAGCTGGCGGCGTACTTGCTCGGCCACATCGAGACGCCCACGCTGCGCCTGCCCCTCGTTCCCGCACCGGACGAGTGGCGCGAGAACCTCGTGACCGAGTTGCGTGCTCTCGGCAAGCTGGCCTAAACCGGGCGAGAGCTTCTTACGGGTTGAGGGGGCCGAGCCCGGCCTGCAACCTCCGAAGCGTGGACATCACGGGACGGGGCATCGCGTGGATCTCGTCGATGAGTGCATCCACGCGCGCGTCCGCGCTGGCGGATGCGTTCATGAGATCGATCTGGGGCCGCGGAGGCGAGTCGAGCCGCACGTGGGTCCATGAGACCGAGGTCATCAGGCCGAGGCGATCGGCCTCGGCGACGAAGCGCCCACGCACGGCGGCGCGCGTGTCCGCAGGCGGTTCGCTGCACGCGCGCTTGATCTCGTGTTCGCGGACCACCGAGGCCATCTGGCCGCCCGCACGCAAACGCCCCGCGAGGCCACGTTGCGCATCGAGGTCGTGATAGGCGAGTTCAAGGCGCGCGATGAGCGGCGAACGTAGCGAGAGTCCGCGCTGCGCGGCTGCCTGGAGTAGGAGCCCTCTCTTGCACGCCCAGTCCAGCCGGGCGGACACCCGAGCCACATCGCCGGAGCGGAGGGCGTCCGTGATCTCCCGCGCCCCGTCGAGCCCCGCCGCCGGCCCCTGCTTCTGGCACCGCTCCAGCACCGCCTCTTGCAGATCGAGGGCGGAGAAGCTCCGGCCATCGGCCAAAGGAACGAGGGCCGCCGTGCCGAGCCGTGCGGTCTCGTGTAGCGCGGCCACGGGATCGGCGAGGGCAAGATCGCGTAGCGAGCCGCCCCTCTCCAGCAGGTCGAGAACTGCACTTGTCATGGTCAGCTTCAGTTCCGTGGCCGCGTCACACACGTTGGAGTCCCCATAGGTGACCTGCAGGCGCGCGAATCGCGCGGGATCCGCGTGCGGCTCCTCCCTGGTGACGATGAACGGCCGGGCCTTGGTAGGATCGGCCGTGACCACGCGGCGGATGTGCGCGGCCCGGGAGGAGAGGACGAATTCGCCGGCCTCCGATATCCCGCCGCTTCCGGTCAGCAGGGGCCGGGTAGCGAGGAAGGAGATGAATCCCGGATCGAGGGCGTCGAGGGTCTGCCTGTGAACCTGGTAGTTCTCGTGGCAGCCGAAGGTCGCGCTGCCACGATCCGTGTTGGTCTTGACGATGTGGATTCGGATGCCGCGCTCGAACAGCCGCTCATTGGCCGTTTCGGCCAGGCGGCGCAGGATCTCCTCCCCGGCACGATCCTGCACCACGACGTCCCGGGGGCGTGCGCATTCGGCCGTCGCATACTCGGGGTGCGAACCGAGGTCCACGTAGAGCCTGCCGCCGTTGGGGAGGTAGCGGTTGCGCGCGTGGTCCTGCT
>JAKDIE010000018.1 GCA_030450655.1 Ruaniaceae bacterium | reverse complement strand
CGAGGTCTGCGGGCGCGCCGGGGTATTGGTCGAGGCCGAGGGAGGATTCGACGGCGTCTGCGATCACGACGCGTTTGGGCATGGGAGGCTCAAGGACGGTCAGTCCGGCGCCTGTGGCGTAGGTGGTCAGCTCGGCGAGCCAGTGTGCGCCGGAGGTGGTTTGGGCGTCGTGGTGGTTTACGAGGATCCCTGCGATCGTGAGGTGTGGGTTGTAGTGCGTGTGCACGGCGTGGACGGTGTGCATGAGGTGTGCGAGGCCGGAGGCGGACCACTGCTTGGATTGCGAGACCACCAGGATGGATAGTTCCCGGTTTGGTGGACAGGGGTTTTGGTTTCCGGGATTTTGGAGGCATTATCATGGGTTCGACTCGTCGTAGTTTCACGGCAGAGTATAAGGCGAGTGCGGTGGCGTTCGTTCTTGATGAGGGACGTCAGATTGTTGAGGTCGCTCGTAATATTGGTGTTCATGAGATGACGTTAGGGAAATGGGTGAAGAAGGAACGCGACGCGCGGGAAGCGATAATACCGCCGGACGCGTCGTTGACGATGTCGGAGCGGGCCGAATTGATACGGCTACGCGAGGACTACAAGACGGCGAGGTCCGAGAATGCGCAACTACGGATGGAGGCGGAGTTCGCAAAAAAAGTAGCGACCTGGTTCGCGAACGACCAGCAGTGAAATTTGCTGCGATCGCGAACTGGGCTGACCAGAAAGCGTTTCCTGTGGCCTTCATGTGCGACCAGCTCGGCGTCTCACGTGCGGGGTACTATGCCTGGCTCGGCCGGGGCATGTCGGATCGTGAACGCGCCGACGCACGGCTGACAGTGTTCATCGAAGCGGCCTACCAGCGGCTGCGCGGCAATCCCGGGGTCCGCCGGATGCGTGCCGAGCTGGCCGCCCACGGCCACCGGGTGTCCCATAAGCGGGTGTGGCGGCTCATGCACACCGCAGGCCTGCAAGGACGCCACCCCCGGGCATGGAAACGCACCACGGTCCCCGGTGATCACGCGGCACCGGCCCCGGACCTGATCGGACGCGACTTCACTGCGGCGACGGCCGATACCCGTTGGTGTGGCGACATCACCTACATCAAGTGCTGGGACGGGTGGGCCTACATGGCCACAGTGATCGATCTACACTCCCGCACACTCGTCGGATGGGCCATCGATCGTCACATGCGCACGAGCCTGGTCACCGACGCACTCGATCACGCCATCCGCGCACGCCGACCAAAAGGACCGGTCGTGTTCCATTCCGACCGCGGTGCTCAATATACCTCGGGAGAATTCGACCGATACTGCCGACGAAACAATATACGCCGTTCCCTGGGCGCGACCGGAATCTGTTATGACAACGCCGTATCGGAATCATTCTTCGCGACATACAAGAAGGAACTCATTCATACCCGGCCGTGGCCCGACATTCAACGACTCCGCGACCAGAGCAATGACTGGATCACCAACTACTACAATACCCAGAGAAGACATTCAACACTAGGATATTTGACACCAGTCGAATACGAGCTAGGATACAGACACATCAACGAATTGGCAGCCTAAACAACCGACCACAAAAACGGGAACACTCCAGGGGGCGGGCGTGAGGGTGCGCGAGTCGGTGCGTGTGGGTACCTCCAACTAGACTGGCGGCGTGACTGATCCCGTGCGCCCGCTCTTCCTCACCTTGGAGGGCGGCGACGGCGTGGGCAAGTCCACACAGCAGCGCCTCCTCGCGCAGTGGTTCCGTGAGGCGGGCCGTGAGGTGATCGAGACCCGCGAGCCTGGCGGTACCGCACTCGGCAAGGAGTTGCGCCGGTTGATCCTGCACGGCGATCACGTGGACCCGCGCGCCGAGGCACTCATGTACGCCGCAGACCGTGCTCACCACATCGCGAGCGTGGTTCGGCCCGCACTGGAGCGCGGCGCCGTCGTGGTCCAGGACCGCTACCTTGATTCTTCCGTGGCGTACCAGGGCGCCGCGCGGGCCCTCGGGGTCGATGAGGTGCGGGATCTTTCCGTGTGGGCCACGCGCGGGCTGCTGCCGGATGCCACGATTCTGCTGGACCTAGATCCGCAGCGCGCGCGCCTGAGCGGGCAGCGGGATCGCTTGGAGCGCGAAGGCAGCGAGTTCCACGAGGCGGTGCGCGAGCGCTTCCTTGCGATGGCGGAGCAGGAGCCGGAACGCTGGATCGTGGTGGATGCCGCTGGCACGCCCGAGGGCGTCCAGGCCGCCATCCGTGCTGCGCTCACGGAGCGAGGCCTGGCATGAGCACGAGTGGCCTCGTGGGGAGCTTGATTGCCCACCGCACGTTTGCGGCTCCGCTCGCCCCACTCGCTGCGCGTGCGCGGCTCAGCCAGCGACAGGCCGGCGCGCGATGAGCGTGTTCGATGCCCTCGTGGGGCAGGAGCACGTGATCGAGGTGCTCGAGCGGGCCGTCGCGGACCCGCGCTCGATGACCCACGCCTGGCTCTTCACAGGCCCGCCAGGCTCGGGGCGTTCGGTAGCGGCGCGCGCGTTCGCCGCCGCCCTCCAATGCGAGCGGGGCGGCTGCGGGGAGTGCCGCGATTGCCGCCAGGCGCTGAACGGGACCCACCCGGACGTCACGTACGTGACCACGGATAAGGTGATCATCGACATCCGCGAGGTGCGCGAACTCGTCACGATCGCCGCACGCTCCGCGTCCCAGGGCCGCTGGCGAATCATCGTGATTGAGGACGCCGATCGCATGGTCGAACGCACCTCGAACGTGCTGCTGAAGGCGATCGAGGAGCCCGCCGAACGCACGGTGTGGCTGCTCTGCGCGCCCTCGCAGGATGACGTCATGGTGACGATCCGCTCGCGCTGCCGGCCCGTTGCGCTGCGCATCCCCCCGGCCGAGGCCGTTGCTGAACTGCTCGTGACGCGCGATGGAGTGGACCCCGCCACCGCCCTCGCTGCGGCGCGCGCCGCGCAGTCTCACATCGGGATCGCCAAGCGTTTGGCAACGAATCCTGAGGCAGCCGATCGCCGCCGCGCGATCATGGACGTTCCCGGATCGATCAGGGGCGTGGCGGACGCGGTGCTCGTCGCCGCACGCCTGATGGAGCGCGCTTCCGAGGAAGCCACCGCGGTGGCAACGGAGCGGGATGCCGCAGAGAAGGCGGCCTTGATGCGCACGTTCGGCATTGCCGAGGGCGACAAGATCCCGCCGCAACTCCGCAGCCAGATTCGCACGCTACAGGAGGACCAGAAGCGCCGCGCCACGCGCGTGCAACGCGACGCGCTCGATCGAGTGATGGTCGATCTCCTCTCGTTCTACCGGGACGTGGCGGCACGGCAACTCGGCTCGAGAGTCGAACTCGTCAATGCGGACTTCACATCCTCTGTGGAGCAAATCGCCGCCGATTCCTCCTCCGAGCAGACCCTACGGCGAATCGAGGCGATCCAGCAGGCGCGGCGCCGTCTCGACGCGAACGTTGCCCCACTGCTCGCCGTCGAAGCAATGTGTGTGGGCCTACGTCCGCAGGGCTGATGCACGCCACCGCCAGCCCGCACGCCCTGTAAAGTTCATGTATGAAGCTTCTCCGCGCCGCCGCAGCGTTGGTGGCGGCGGCTCTTGTCCTGACCGCGTGCTCCGGCGCCGGTGACGTGAAGACGAGGCCCAGCAGCCCCACTCCTGCGCCTCCCTCCACGAGTTCCCCCACGAGTGGGCCGGACGCGCCGGAAGGCTACGATCCTCTCGCCGGGACGGACCCTGCGCTGGCCGAGTTCTACGGGCAGGCCGTGAGCTGGGAGGACTGCGGCACGGACCTGCAGTGCGCGGACATCACGGTTCCGCTCGATTATGACAATCCCGACGACGGCCGCACCGTGCGCCTGCACGTGGGTCTCCTCAACTCGGCGGGGGATAGTCGTCCGGGCCTCTTCCTCAATCCCGGCGGTCCGGGTGGCTCCGGGTTTGGCATGTTGGACTGGATCACGTACTCGGTCTCGAGCGTGCTGGCGAGCTCGTACAACATGGTCGGATTCGATCCGCGCGGCGTCAACACGTCCGACGCCGTGAGTTGCCTCTCGGATCAGGAATGGGACGAGCGGAACGCGATGTGGTGGGACACGGACACCCAAGAGGGTCTCGACCAGTACGTGGCGGATTCGCAGGCGTTTGTCGATAACTGCGTCGAGAACACCCCAGGCGATCTACTGGAGTTCATTGACACCGATTCGGCGGCGCGGGACCTCGATATCCTGCGCGCCGTCGTCGGGCAGCAGGACACCCTGGACTATCTCGGGTATTCGTACGGCACCTTCCTCGGGGCATACTACGCGGAACTTTTCCCCGAGCGTGTGGGGGCGTTCGTGCTCGACGGCGCGGTGGACCCGGCGCTCAGCATGAACGATGTGGCACTCGGCCAGGCCGCGGGCTTCGAGCACGCGATTCGCGCGTACATGGAGGACTGCCTCGCGGGGCGCTCCTGCCCCTTCACCGGCACCGTGGATGAGGGTCTCGACCAGTTGCAGACGTTCTTCGACGTGGTCAAGGCAACCCCGCTTCCCACGGAGGACCCGGCCCGGCCGCTGGGCCTCTCGGCGGCCGTCTCCGGTGTCATTATCGGGCTGTATGAGTCCTCGCTGTGGGGCGAAACGAGCTCGGCCCTCACGATGGCAATGCGCGACGGCGATGGCTCGGCTCTGCTGTATTGGGCGGACCAGTCCACGGGGCGGCTTGGGGACGGGACCTACGAGGACAACTCGTCGGACGCGTTCCTCGCGATTGACTGCCTCGACTATCCCGTCGAGGGGACGATGGAGGATTGGCAGGCGAACGCCGAGCAGATGGCAGAGGCCACGCCATTCTGGGGGGATGCGTTCGCGTACACGGAGGTGACGTGCTCGCTGTGGCCCTACCAGTCCTCGCGCACGCCGGCGCCGGTCACCGCCTCCGGTGCCGCGCCGATCCTCGTGATCGGGACCACCGGGGACCCGGCCACGCCGTACGAGTGGTCGGTCTCGCTGGCGGATCAGCTCGAGAGCGGCAGCCTCCTCACGTTCGAGGGGAATGGGCACACGGCGTACGGGCGCTCGAACAGTTGCATTAGCGACGCCGTGGACGCCTTCCTGATCGACGGAACGGTCCCGGAAGCGGGCAAGACCTGCTGACTGCTCTTCTAGGCGGTTGCGCGGTTTTGGCGCCCCCACTGGGGCACGGTAGACTCGTCTCCGGTTCGCCACCTTAGCTCAGTCGGCAGAGCGATTCACTCGTAATGAATAGGTCAAGGGTTCGATTCCCTTAGGTGGCTCAGTAGGTTGAGGCCCGTGATACGCATGTTCGCTCATGCGCGTCACGGGCCTCAACTATCGTTGGCCGGCCGCTACTCCGAGCGGAGCGCCTCCACGGGATCCTTCCGTGAGGCGGCCGAGGACGGGATGAGCCCCGCTAGGAACGTCAGCCCCATCGAGATCGCCACGAGGATCGCACCGGCCTGCCACGGCAGGATGGCCACCTGCTCGATATCGAAGTTCGCCGAGACGATCGCGTTCGCCGGAATCGTCAACAGCAAAGTGGCTCCGATCCCGATCATGCCCGCAACGAATCCTACGATGAGGGTCTCGGCGTTGAACACGCGCCGAATATCCCGTTTCGAGGCGCCGATCGAGCGCAAGATCCCGATCTCCTTCTTGCGTTCGAGCACCGAGATGTACGTGATCACGCCGATCATGATCGAGGAGACCACGAGCGAGATCGAGACGAACGCCACGAGCACGTAACTCACCACGTTCACCACGTCCGTCACGGAAGACATGAGGGCGCCCACGAAGTCCGTGTACGTGATTACCCGGTCCTCGTCGCCGTCGGCCTTTGCCTGCGCGTTGTACTCGTCAAGAATCTCGATGATTCGGCCCTTGGACTCGAAATCCTTCGGGAAGATGTTGATCTGCGAGGGGTTCGCAAAGTCGGCATACCCCAGCCGCACGAGGTTGCTATCGAAGGATGCCTGCTGCGTGGACATCATTGTTGCGAGGAGCTGCGCGAGCTCCGTCTCATCCATATCGAACTGGAACGCCTCCATGAAGGCCTCCTGATCGATCCCCATCGCCGCGGACATATTCGTGGCGAGGCTGCTCATCGCCTGCTGCATCGCGCTGCCGATCTGGCGCTCCAGCGCCACACCGAGCTGCGCCTGCACTTGCTGCCCGACGGCGGCCATCGCCTGGTTCATGTACCGGCCCATTGCGCTCTGGATCTGCGCCTGCATCGCACCCGCATTCGCCGCGATCTGGGCTTCAACCTCGGAGGTGATCGCCTCGACGAGTTGAGCGGTAATGTTCTCCTGGATGGCCTCGAGGCCCTCCTGGGCGTCGCCCACGATGCCTTCGAACTCGGCAAGGATCGCCTGCCCCTCAATAGTACCGAGGAAGGCCTGGAAGCTGGCTGCGGGATCGGTACAGTCGTTGCCCGCGGCGCAGAAGGCCGCGTACCCCGTGGCGAGCCGCTCCGCCGCTGCGGTGACCTGCTCCTGGTCCACGCCGAGCTCCAGTCCGCTGAGGTCGATCCCGGCCAGGACGGACTCGAGATCGATGTCAAAGTTCATGTCGAGGCCACCCATGAGATCGTCCAGATCCATCGCAGGGAGAGTCGACGGGTCGATCTGGAGATCCGGCATCGAGAGATTCAGCGCCGAGACGTCGAGGCTCAACGCGGATTCGTCAAACGTGAAGGCATTGGCGATTGCCTCCTCGTCGATCGTGACGAGGCTCGCCATATCGAACTCCTCGCGTTCCGGGTTCTCCGCCTCATCGGCGAAGGTGCGCCCCGAGAACACGTTGTACGCGGGCCGTGCGAGCTGCGACTGGACGATCTCGGTTTCGCGCGCCTCAGTGACCAGTTGGGTGATCATCTCGGGGGAGTAGTGGAACCCCGGCTGGAGCGCCGTCGCATTCGATCCTGGACGCGGCTGTGCGATGCCGCTGATCCGGACCTGGTCGCCGTCGGACACGAGATCCCGGACGAAGGCCTGATCCCCGCTGCGATCGGTCCACACGTCGTAGGCCTCGTCATACACGAAGTAGTCGGCGGAGTTCACGCGCGTGAACGAGACGTCCAAGATCTCGTCATACGAGAAGGTGCGCGGCCCGCCCTCGGGAGTCACGATCGGCTCGTCGTTCGCGAACGATCTGACCATCCCGTCGAGTTCCGCCGGATCGCGCAGCCCCATCGCGAAGAACGCGAAGTCCGAGATCGAGCCGCCAGCGGTAAGCACGAGCAGCACCTCATCGGGGCCCTGCGGCCAGTCGCCGGCCACGACGTCGTACTGCTCCTCGACGAGCGAGCGATCGGACATCATCTCTTGGAAGAGCTGCGGTGCCATCTGAGCGGACATGAGAGAGCTCGCCGATCCGCCGCCGAAGCCGAGAGCGGCGAAGGTGGAATCCGGGTTGACCTGGCGGACTGAGCCGTCCTCCAGTTCGGTGAAGAGTTGCGGCGTGACGTTGTACGAGTACTCGATCGAGTTCGCGTAGTCCTCGATGTTCCCACCGTTGGCGTCGAGGAATGCCTTCAGGGATGCGAGGTCATTCGAGCCCACCGAAGAGAAGAAGCGGGACAGCATATCGACTTCGCGGACCTCGCCGCTGGACGCATCGCCTTCATCGACAGCAGTGCCCTCCACCTCCTGGCCGAGATCCATGCCAGTCATGAGTAGCGCGGTCATGTCGAGCCCTTGGCTCTGGATCTGCAGCGGATACATCGAGAGGGTGTCCTCTTCGATCGCCTGGATGTAGTCGTTCACTCCGTTCGCGAGCGCGAGGATCGCGGCGATCCCGATGATGCCGATCGAGCCCGCGAACGCCGTCATGAGCGTGCGGCCCTTCTTCGTCATCAGGTTGTTGAAGGACAGCGCAACGGCGGTGAGGAAGGACATCGACGTGCGCCGGGCGCTCTTCGCAGTGAGGCCCTCCCCCGCGGGGTTGAACGGATCGGAATCGGCATCCACCTGCCCGTCGCGGAGGCTCACGACCCGGGTGGCGTACTCATCCGCCAACTCGGGGTTGTGCGTGACCATGATGACCAGGCGGTCCTTGGCGATCTCGGTGAGCATCGCCATGATCTGGACGGATGTCTTGGAGTCCAATGCTCCGGTGGGCTCGTCGGCGAGCAGGATCTCTGGATCATTAATGAGGGCGCGAGCGATGGCCACGCGTTGCATCTGCCCGCCAGAAAGCTGATTGGGGCGTTTGTGGATGTGCTCTCCGAGCCCCACCTGCTCGAGCGCCTCCGTGGCTCGCTGGCGCCGTGCGGCGCGAGAGACGCCCGAGAGCGTGAGTGCAAGCTCCACATTCGCAAGCACGGTCTGGTGTGGAATGAGGTTGTAGCTCTGGAAGACGAAGCCGATCCGGTTGTTCCGGTAGGTGTCCCAGTCCCGGTCCTTGTACTCGGACGTGTCGATGCCGTCGATCTCGAGGCTGCCGGAGTCCGCGTGGTCGAGCCCGCCGACGATGTTGAGCAGGGTCGTCTTCCCGGAGCCGGAGGGGCCAAGGACCGCCACGAACTCGTTATCGCGAAAAGCGATCGAGACGTCGTCGAGGGCGGTCTGTGTGAAACTGCCGGTTGTATATGACTTGCGGACGCTGTGAAGCTGGAGCATTCGTGCCTTCCCTGGCGAACTGGAACAGCCAGAGCGTCAATTGTGCCTTGCCAACCTGAGAGTTCGCCCAGATGCTGCGCAGGCAGAAGTGAGATGATGGCCACGTGGTGTATGTCTCAGTCATGGAACTGTTCTCGATCGGCATTGGCCCATCGAGTTCGCACACGGTCGGTCCGATGCGTGCGGGCAAGCGCTTCGCGGATGCTCTCGAGTCCGCGGCACTGAGCCCCGATCGGCTCCGGGTGCGCCTGCACGGGTCGCTTGCCGCCACGGGCCTCGGGCACGGTACCCCCGCTGCGGCATTGGCGGGGCTGTACGGGTGGGATCCCGTCACCTGCGATCCCGTGGCGGTGCCGGTGTTGTGGGAGCGGCTGGCGGATGAGGGTGAGCTGAACATTCGCGGGATGCGGCTGGCGTACACGGACGTGGTGTTCGAGCCGCGGGCCCGGCACTACGGGCACCCGAACGCCCTCACGTTCGAGGCGTACGACGACGACGGGACGCTGGTCCGGGCGGTCACGTATCTGTCGATTGGGGGTGGCTTCATCCAGCAGGCGGGCGGGGACGAGGTTCCCGCGGGCGTCGCGAAGGAACCGAGTTTCAGCACGGCTGCGGGCCTGCTGGACTTGTGCCACGGAACTTCGATCGCCGAGGTGGCATGGAGTGAGGAACTCGCGTTGGGACGATCGGAAGATGCTGTCCGTGCTGGCTTGGACGCGATCTGGAACGCAATGAATGCGTCGATCGAGGAGGGGATCCGTCAGGAGGGTCCGCTCCCGGGGGGCCTCGGTGCGCAACGACGCGCAAAGACATCGTGGGAGTCCGTCGAGGGAATGCATGCATTTGAGGGTGGCGCCGAGCAGCGCCTCCTGGTGTATGCGATGGCGGTCAATGAGCAGAATGCTGGGGGTGGACGCATCGTTACTGCTCCCACGAATGGCGCCGCGGGCGTCATTCCGGCGGTGATTCGATATGCGGTTGATTTGGGCCTCGGTGAGGACGGTATTCGGGGGTTCCTCCTAACAGCCACCGCGATTGGTTCCCTGATAAAAGCAAATGCGTCGATTTCGGGAGCCGAGGCCGGGTGCCAAGGAGAAGTGGGTAGTGCCTGTGCGATGGCGGCAGCGGGACTGACTTCCGTGTGGGGAGGGACACCCCAGCAAGTTGAGAATGCGGCCGAGATTGCGATGGAGCACCATCTGGGTCTGACATGCGATCCGGTGGGCGGGCTCGTTCAAATACCGTGTATTGAACGCAATGCGGTCGCGGCATCGACGGCGTTGACGGCGGCACGGATTTCGTTGATGGGAGACGGAATTCACATGGTGAGCCTGGACGTGGTGATTGAGACGATGCGGCAGACAGGTGAGGACATGTCCTCTCGTTACAAGGAAACGGCCGAGGGTGGGCTTGCGGTCAACGTTCCCTATTGCTGACGTCCGATAGGATAGCGGGACCGCTACGTCACGAGAACAACGATCTCACTGCAGGGAGAGACGATGGACGCCCTAATTGCACTAGTCCCTACGATCGGTGCGTTAGCGCTTTTCGCTCTCGTGCTGCGGGTGATATTCCGGGCAGATTCGAAAGAACGCGCCGCGCAACGGAAGCTTGAACAGGAATACCACGATTCTCAGGCGTGACATGGTGCCGCAGGTGCACTAACATAAAGCGCGATTGTTGATTATTGACCGAAAGGAAACGTCATGGCAAAGAAGATCGTTGTGGAGCTCATTGATGACACGGATGCATCCAAGGCGGCGGAGACGGTGAGTTTTGGTCTCGATGGTGTTTCGTACGAGATTGATCTTTCACAAGAGAATGCGGCGCAATTGCGCTCGGAACTCTCCCGGTGGGTAAGTTCTGCCCGTAAGGTCTCCGGCGCCCGCCGGGTGGCCAGCAAGCCCACTCGAAGCACCTCGGACGCTGCGGCCATCCGCACGTGGGCGCGAGGGAAGGGCATCGAGGTTTCTGAGCGTGGCCGCATTCCAGCCGAGATCCGCGCGCAGTACCTTGCGGACATCTCTGGCTCGTAGGACCTCTAACCCGTGGTCCTGACGCCCCAGATAGGGCAGAATTAGCCCATGAGTTACAAGCTGGTACTGCTCCGTCATGGCGAGAGCGAATGGAACGCAAAGAACCTCTTCACCGGGTGGGTGGACGTACCGCTCTCCGAGAAGGGCTGGGAAGAAGCCAAGCGGGGAGGGAGCCTCCTCACGAACGCTGGCGTGCTACCTGACGTGTTGCACACGTCGTTGTTGCGCCGCGCGATCATGACTGCAAACCTGACCCTCGACGCGGCCGATCTCCACTGGATCCCGGTGAAGCGCTCCTGGCGTCTGAACGAACGCCACTACGGCGCGCTGCAGGGTCTGAATAAGAAGGAGACTCGGGACAAGTACGGCGACGAGCAGTTCATGCTGTGGCGCCGCTCGTATGACACACCTCCGCCTCCCATCGAGCCGGGTAGTGAGTTCAGCCAGGACCAGGAGCCGCGTTACGCGGCTGAGGGGGCTCCACTGACCGAGTGCCTGAAGGACGTCCTCGAGCGGGCGTTGCCGTACTGGGAGAGCGAGATCGTTCCGGACCTCAAGTCGGGCAAGACCGTTCTGGTGGCCGCGCACGGCAACTCGCTACGCGCGATCGTGAAGCACCTCGATGGGATCTCGGACGATGACATCGCCGGGCTGAACATTCCCACGGGAATCCCGCTCTACTACGAGCTGGACGAGGACCTGAAGCCGCTCACCCCGGGCGGAACCTACCTCGACCCCGAGGCAGCAGCGGCCGCAATCGCCGCGGTGGCGAGCCAAGGCAAGTAGGGAGATGCGAGAGGGGGCCCGGCGCAAACCGCCCGGGCCCCACCGCAAATGAGGGGGCGAGT
>JAKDIE010000227.1 GCA_030450655.1 Ruaniaceae bacterium | reverse complement strand
GATCAGGCACTGGCGATCATCCCGGAAGGCACCCTCGACGGGATGACGCGCCGCACCTGGTCGGTTAGCCTGCCCGCTCCCGTGGGGAGCATCCAGGTGACCACCAATCTCCACCCAGTGACCCCCATCGTCCTCACCGCGTTCGAGTGGGCGGGGCTATCCGTGCGGGGGTACGAGGTGCGGTGGCACGCGCCCGATGAGTGGCTCGGGCGCGAGTTCGCCCGCTCCGAACGTGAGACCCGAACCGAGGTTGCCGGTGCCATCGAGACGATCGCGGCGCGGATCGCCGAGCTCACAAAGGGCGTGTGCGTGGACGACGACGGCTTCCTCGTCGCGCTGTAGGCACACCCTTTCGGCCGGCTCGGGCGGGCGGCGGGATCGCGCCGCATAGACTTGGCGAGTCCCCCGGTAAGGAGAGCGCATGCTACAGATGTGGTCGCTGGCCATAGCGATTGTTGTCAGCGGCGTTGCCGTGTCACTCTTCGTGAGCGGCGTGTGGAGGCTGACGGCGCAGGTCCGGCTGGGCGGGCCAACCCCGGCGGAGCGCACGCGTCCCGTGGGCCGCCGCATCGTGCTCGTGTTCCGCGAGCTTCTCGGGCACGGCCGCTTCGCCGGCAAACCCGCGATTCGCGCCGCGCACTGGGCCGTGATGGTCTCGTTCCCGATCCTCGCGCTCACGCTCGTCTCGGGCTTCGGCCAGCTCACGAACCCCGGCTTCCGCCTCCCCTTCCTCGACGCCTTCCCGCCGTGGGGCTGGCTCGTCGAGATCATCGCGTGGCTGTCGCTGATCGGCATCGTGTGGTTGATCGGGGTGCGGCAGCGCGTCCAGCGCCGCGAGCGTGGCCGCTTCGAGGGCTCGTCCCGCTGGCAGGCGTACTTCGTGGAGGCGGTGGTATTCGTCGTCGTCGCCTGCGTGCTCGTGCTGCGCGTGCTGGAGACGGTCAGTCCACTCTCGAGCGTGGAGCCGGCCTCGGTGTGGACGCACCCCACCACGTACTGGTTCGCGCCACTGCTCGCGAACGCCTCGGCGCAGGGCCTGATCACTGCCATCACGCTCACAGCGCTCCTGAAGATCCTCGCCTCGGCGAGTTGGCTCGCCGTCGTGGGCCTGCAACCCACCATGGGCGTGGCGTGGCACCGTTTCCTCGCGATCATCAACGTGTACGCGCGGAAGTACGACGACGGCGCCCCCGCCCTCGGAGCGCTCGAACCGCTACGGGTGGGCGGTGTGCCCCTCGACATCGAGCGCCTCGAGGAGCTGCCCGAGGACGCCACGCTCGGCGCCGCCACGATCGGCGATTTCGATTGGAAAGCGCAGCTCGATTTCGCCACCTGCACCGAGTGCGGGCGCTGCCAGGACGTGTGCCCCGCGTGGGCCACGGGCAAGCCGCTCTCGCCCAAGCTCCTCACGATGAAGCTGCGCGATCACGCGGGGGCGGTGGCGCGCGGTGGGGCCGGGCTCGGGGACGTGCTCGTGCCGGGCATCATCACGGCCGAGGAGCTGTGGGCGTGCACCACCTGCGGCGCCTGCGTGCAGGAGTGCCCGGTGGACATCGAGCACGTGGACCACATCGTGGATCTGCGCCGGAACCTGGCGATCATGGAGAGCGATTACCCCGCGCCCATGGGCCAGATGATGAAGAAGCTCGAGCGCCGCGAGAACCCGTGGGGGCTGCCGGCGTCGAAGCGGATGGAGTGGGCGAAGGGGCTGCCGTTCGAGGTGCCGCAGCTCGGGGTTGACCTGGATTCGGCCGACGCCGTGCAGTACGTCATGTGGGTGGGCTGCGCTGGCGCTTTCGATGACAGGGCGAAGAAGACCACCCGCGCGCTCGCCGAACTCCTTCACATAGCGGGGGTCTCGTTTGCCGTGCTCGGGGACGGCGAGGCGTGCACGGGCGATCCGGCGCGGCGGGCGGGCAACGAGATCCTGTTCCAAACCTTGGCGAAGCAGAACATCGAGACCCTCAACGAGGTGGGAGCGGTGCGGATCGTGGTGACCTGCGCGCACTGCTTCAACACCATCGCCAACGAGTACCCGGAGCTGGGCGGAACGTACGAGGTGGTGCACCACACGCAGCTGCTGAACCGGCTGGTGCGGGATGGCGCGCTCACGCTGGCGCCGCCACCCACGGGCGAGATGCGCCGCCTCACGTTCCACGATCCCTGCTATCTCGGGCGCCACAACCAGGTGTACGCGCCGCCGCGCGAGCTGATCGGGGCGCTGCCGGGTGCGCAGTTGGCGGAGATGCCGCGTTCGGGTGCCGGATCGTTCTGCTGCGGTGGCGGCGGGGCGCGGGCATTCGACGAGGAGACGATGGGCACGCCGATCTCGGCGAATCGCGCGGCGGAGGCGCTCGCCACCGGCGCCGAGACCGTGGTGACGGGGTGCCCGTTCTGCGTGACCATGCTGACCGACGGCGTGGGCAAGGCCGGCGGCGGCGCCGAGGTGGTGGACGTGGCGCAGCTGATGCTGGAGTCCGCGCGGCGCGGGCAGCAACAGAATGATTGCGCCTGCGGCAAGGGCGGTTGCGGGGCGCGCTAACCCTTGGGCAGGAGAACCTGGGCGGCCAGCCGGTCCAGCTCGTACGAGATCTTGCGCAGCGCACCGGGTTGCGCGTCCGGGGAGAGAGCCGCCAGCGAATGCACCGAGGAGTCGATGAGATCGAGGCGCTGGATCGCCTCGGCAGGAGTGATCCCGGCGGTGCCGTAGACCGCGGCGGCGTTGGTCGATTGGGGCATGGTCAGCGCGTGCGCGCGCAGCGCGGCGATGCGGGTCTCAAGCTCCTCCACCGTGGCTTTGCGGTGGCGTCCCGAGTACGAGGCGATCGCGTCTTTCGCGCCGACTGCGAGTTGCGGGTTCTGCTCCAGCGTCCGGGCGATGTGTGGCCAAGCCTGGCGCGCGGCAACAATGATCACCGGCGCGGACCGGATCAAGAAGCGGAACATCGGGTTCATGGCGAGCCCTTCACAGCCGCAACGACCCGGCGAGCCGCTGCGAGGCAAGCGGCTCGGCCTTGACATCAACTTGGGCGGCCCCGGTCCTGCCCGAGGAGTAGAGGACCAGTTCGCTCGGGCGCCCCACGATCGTCGCCTCGAAGTCGCGCCCCACCGCGAAGGACTTCCCGTGCGGGGTTGCGACGATCACTCCGAACGGGGTGTTGCGGAAGAACAGCCTCTTCGTGCGGCTGAGCGCCACCCATAGCGCGGATTCCATCGCATCTGGGAGTACCCGCGGCGAGAGTGGATGCTCACCCGCGCGTCGCAGGTCCTCGTGGTGAATGAAGAACTCGACCAGGTTCGTGCTCGAACCCACACCGGGAATGCGGAACAGGGAGAGGCCGGTGGGGCCGGCCTCAATCTTCGCAATGAGATCGGCGAAGGAGTGTTCGGCCTTGGCGGTGCGCAGTTGCGCGT